>JBILLC010000102.1:0-6605 GCA_044376275.1 Chthoniobacteraceae bacterium
ATTTGCGAGCGCCATCAAATAAACTCCAGCGGGTAAACGGAATGACGGTACCATAATCGGTGTCGGCCTTGTAATTAAACAGCACATATCCCCCATGCAGGTTCTCGGTTGTAATCACCGGATTTAGGTAAGGACTTGTACCGGTATAATTTTTAAAACTTCCTCGCCCCTGCGCATCATAATTAATGATAGACTCTGGCCCCTCACCATAGGTCCATTCGGCCTCCATCCCGAACGGCTGCGGGTACCAAACGAAATTCGCAGCTGCACGGCGATCCGTAAACTCCCGCGCATTCTTCGCGGAGCTAGGTGACGTGACGAACTTACCCTGGTATCCCCCTAAACCGATCTCGAAGTACTGTCCATTCTCGAGCTGGAAAGGATACGCCATACGGACGACCGTGTGTAAATTACGGTTGCTATCATATTTGTTCAAACCCTGCCCGTTATAACCACCAACCGTAAATACTCCATAATCACCCGAACCCTTGAGGCCGAGTCGAACCAGATCACGGAAACGTTCACGGGCTGTTTTACTAGCCCACATGTAATAAATTCCAAGGTCACGCTCGCCCTCCACCGCGCTGTTCAAGGCCTCAGGACGTTCGATCGAGAGACGGTTCTGACTGGATTGCAAGTTTACGAACCCGTACGGGACCTTCGAAATACCAATCCGGAACCGGTGCTCTTTATCCTGATCCAGCGAGATATCACCGTACATGTCGCGGGTCTGCAGGCCCGAAGCAAGGGATTCACTGTAACCGCTATTCACCCCCGCCTGCCAGTCAACCTGCCCATACAGATAGAGGTGATCGTGTACGTCGCCACTAAAAATCATACGTGCCCGGCGCATAAAGAGAGAAGAGCGCTCCGCAATATTCGGTTCGGTCGGCGAGTGAAGCCGCGAATTCAGATTAATATTACCCCCACCCACGCCAAATCCCTCGGTGTCGTTCATCACGTGCGTGTAACGGGTCTGCACGTATCCACGAATGGACATCTTCCCAAACCACTCCTTCTTGAGCGAGTCTTTGGAGAGCGCGCTGGAGGCAGCTGAAGCCTGCTTGGCAGCGTTCGGCTGCATGCGTTGGTACTCTGCCTCGCTTATCGAACCGCGCTGGCGGAGCACGTTGAGAAGATCACTCATGGCATCATCTGCTGCAACTGCTGGAAGTGCCCAGGAGCAGGAGGCGAGCAATGCGGCTGCGGCGCCCTTCGTGAACGCGCTGGTCTGCTTGTTTTGCTTGAGGTGTGTCATTGTAGGTATTGTTTTTGTACTAAAAGCGTCAGCAAAAACCCCGGACTGCTGGTCCCAGCCGACGGACAGGAATATCAAAGCCCTATGTGACACCCGTATGTCCCAATTGTGACAATTGCGGCACAAACCCGCATGATGATGCGATAAAATCAAATCATCGCCCTATCCACCTCTCTCCAAGCCATTCCGTGGATTCCGATGACTCAAAATCCTCAGATTTTTAGCTTATAAACTGTTCTTTAGCAGTTACTTTTCATTGCTAACGCCCAAGCAAGGTCCTTTTCCTTCAGCAAACCAAGAGCTCCTCTTACTTCCCGAGCACTTGAAGGTAACACTTTCGCAGAATCGCAATATCCGAATCCACAGCGATGTAGGTAAAACCCATCTCCCGGTGCTTTTCGAGCTCGGCAACGTCCCGAATAAGGATTCCAGCCTGCTTGCCCGCATGACGCGCCGCGTCGAGCACCCGCAACAGGCATTCTTCGTATTGCTCACCATGTTTAGACACATTCACAACGCGTTTCTCGGCGATGTCATGCCGCAAGTCGGATGGACCCAGGAATAGCACATCGACGCCGTCCACACCGGCTATCCCTGCAGCCCGATTGACGGATTCCAACGTCTCAATCTGCGCCACAATTAATGGCGAAGGCACGGATTCAATTGGACGCAGGCCGTAATCATTTGCGCGGACCGTACGCGAAAAGCCGCGTGTACCAACTGGTGAATAACGCGATGCCCGGACGACACTCTCTGCCTCTGCAGCAGAGTCAACATGTGGCACCATGATTCCATGCGCACCCGAATCCAGCACGCGCGCAATCAAATCACGGTGCGGCGCACCGACACGCACAATAGCCTGCGCGGCCGTGCCACGGATTGCCTGAAGCTGCGGCAGAATCGATGCCTCAGTGCCGCAGCCATGCTCAAGGTCAAAAAGTAACCAGTCAAACCCACATTGAGCCGCCAGCTCTGCAATGACGGGTGAGTGAATGGACATCCATGTACCGATCTTTGCTTTCATAATACGGATTCAATCTCGAGATCATCCCGCAATCCACGCATGGCCGCGAGGATGCGTTCGAATGTGAATGCCTTCAACTGGCCGCCATTGCCGTTTTGACCAATCATAAAAAACTCTGCGCCACGCTCGAAGTAACCCGCACCAACACGGATCACCGCTTTGACAATCATGTTTCTGAGCAAATGCAGCCAGAAACGCCGCCGATGTTCCGTCGGAAGCGCCCGTCTGCCTTGGTATCCCTCGAACGCACATTGAACAAATTTCGCATCGTGAAAACATCCAAGCAGCGAGAGGTCGTCCATCGGATCGCCACTAATTGCATCGTCAAAATCGATAAATGCAGTGATGCCATCGCCTGTGCCAAGAATGTTCCAAAGGGCCAGATCCTTGTGAACAAGACATCCACTAGACAGAGCCAGCAAAGACTCATGCCCGGCGATTATGTCGGCGATTTCGGTGCGACAATTGTGGGTCAGAAAATCGCGCTCGACCAGAAACGCCAGGTGCCGTTCGAAGTTGAGCATAAAATATGAGGGATAACTGGCCTCAAGCCCATCAAGGGAACCGTCCAGAGTTCCGAATCCGCTTGGAGTGATTTCCTGCCACTTTGCCACCGCTTCTCCTATCGCAAACCCGATCCGCTCGGGGTTGAGAGATCCGTGCCGGTACCAATGATTGAGGTCAGGCTCAACAATCCGTTCGAGAGCCTGCCATGCGAAAGGTACCCGGGTTCGCCGGACCTCACATCCGTAAACCCGCGGCGTTGGCACGCCCCTTTCGCGAACACGGTTTAATAACGATGATTCCACAGCGAGATGGCCGTCCTTTTCGGGACCGTTCTCGACGCGGATGAACATCGGAACCCCGTCCACCTCGGCATTCCACGTGAGATGGTTCCCTTGTCCGGCCCCCGGCGCAATAGACACGACGCGCGCGCCAAAATGATCCCTCAGCTCGGCTTGCAGCGCTTCCGCAAGATCCGAGTCGGAGTGCAATCGGACCTGCGTTCCGTGAAAAGCCGCCGGACGATCACATTTCCAGTAATAAATACCGGCGCGGCTCACGGAATAGGCGGCCTCCTTCTCCACCATGCTGCCATCACACTACCCAAGAGATTTTGAATCACACCACTAAAGACGGCGGGCACGGCAGCGAGAGGCTGCGCTGGGAAATTCTTTTTGGCGAGCATCGCTGCCATTCCACCATTTTGCATTCCAACCTCAATTGCGATCGTGCGCGCGGTAATCGACGGATATCCCAGCAACCGTGCGACAAGGTAGCCCAAAACGAACCCAAGAATATGAAGCAGGAGCGCGGCGGCAATGAGGCGGCCCGCGTTGGAAATCACAGCGTGCGCGTTCTGCGCAACAATCCCTGCGGTGATAAGAACCACCGCGATCACAGACACTGCAGGACCAAAACGCGAAATGCGCTGAACCAAGGAAGGCGCACGCCAGTTGCAGATCACTCCGATAAGCAACGGAGCGACCACTACTTTCAACGTCGAGAAGCACAACCCCGCTGCATCGACGGGCACATACTGCCCGGCCAAGAGCTGGCACCACAGCGGCGTGGCTGCGAACGCGAACAAGGTCGATGTCAGCGTCACAGACACGGCAAGCGCCACATCAGCCTTTGCGAGATAACACACCACATTCGATGCCGTACCGGATGGACAACTTGCAACCAGAATGAGACCCACCGCCATGGCTGGCTCAAGATGAAGCATCCGACCAATGAACCAACCGCTCAAAGGCATAATCGTGTAATGCGCCAGAAACCCCAGGCTCAAGGATCCCGGAGCATTTAAGAGCCGTTGAAAATCGCTGAAAGTAAGAGTCAGCCCCATGCCCAGCATCACTGTACCGAGTGCTACGGTGATCCATGCGCCGTTGAACCACGTAAAAGACGGGGGATTAACCAGCGCAACGGCCACACAGCCCAACAGCCAAAACGGGTAATAACCCGTCGTGAGATTTAAAATACGTTGCATACTGATTAAAGATCAAGAGGGCGTGCCCAGTGTGCGTGAAAGCGAAAGCCTGTCGCACCCTTACTGTTTCTTGGGCGCCTGTTTCGACTCGAGCATTGATTTGACTCTTGCCTGCTCCTTCTCAAGCGCAGCGCCGCTTACCTTTAATGGCTCGAAGTATGGCTCCGCGAGCACCACCTCGGTCTTCGGAATTTCACGCCAGCGCAGGTTTCGGAACCAAACGTCCTTGCCATGGTCTTGGAGTGAGATGTGCCCTTTGCGCCCTGTCAGATCACCACCTCGCGCTGCAAGCAACTGCACATACCACTCCCATTTCGGATCTGCGTAGTCAAATGACAACACCCGCTCGCCATTGAGCCAGTGCTCGATCACCGTCCCTTTGCAGAGAATCCGCGCAGTGTTCCATTCACCAACCGGCAGGGTGGAGTCCTTGGACGGCGCCATGCAGAAGAAAAGAGAGGCTGCGGCTTGCCGTGCATTTTCGCCATATACGCTCCCCCGATTGTCGAGCACCTGGTATTCCACCTGCCCCGGACGATAGTACACGCCGCTATTACACCCCTCGGAAACCTTCAATTCAAATCGCAGTTCGAAGTCATCGGGCACCGTCGCAGCCGTATACTTGAGCGAACCGCCCGCTGCTTTCCGGTAAAATGCGCCATCCGCGATACTCCAGTTCCCGGATTGCTCCCAACCCGAAAAGGTCTTGCCGTCAAAGATCGGCGAAAACGCAGACTCGGGTTGAGTGAAACGCGCGAGCGGCCGGCTGATGAGAATCTTGAGCTTGGACTTCGGCCCCGTCAGGGCCTTTGCCAGGACATCTGCTTCGGTAAAACGGGCCAGCAAAATCTCCCCATCAGGCGAGCGGTTGCGATCGTAGGAAATATAAATGGTGCCGTCGGGCGCCTGAAACCCGTCGGGATATGAGACCCCTTTGCGCTCATCCAACACAAGGCCGCCCTGCCATGTCTTGCCATCGTCATCCGAAAGCCACGCACTCAGCTGGACACGTCCTTGATGGGAGTCGATCTGATCCCCGTGTTTTACAAATAGCAGCCGTCCCGAAAGCAATCGCCGGACGAAAAACCGCGCATTCGGCTGGCGCATTCCCTTAGGTTCAGCCGCCTCAGTCCAATGCCGCCCGCCATCGGTTGAAACCGATTCCATGATGCCTTTCTGCGTCCGTGCGAGCATCCATAGAGACCGGTCCTTGCGCTCCACAATCATATGCTCTTGCCAGTCGGGATTCGGGAAAGTTGCCATGCCTCTGCGTTCCCACGTTTTCCCTTGATTTGATGACACAAACACATTGGCACCACGCATTGGATCCAGTTCGGAAAAGCATCCCTTGAAAGGACCGAAGCCGCCGCGTTGATCCAGCGAAATCGGCAGCAACCATTCTCCGTTTGAGAGAACCGTCGGCTTGTTGAGCGTCACCCCGTGCCATATCCGCTTTGGAGCAGACCAAACGGGCGAATCTGTATCGGGATTTTCACACACCATCGCCCAAACTCCGGCGCGTCCATCAAACATATCCATGGATTGGTCAAAGATCAGCCACAGCTTGCCTAGCGGGTCCGTCCACAGATTTCCGACCAAAATGCTACGTTCGCGCGGGAGCTCCTTCGAATGGGAATCCAACACCCATCTCGGCTTCGACCATGTTTGGCCCTCGTCGTCAGATGTTGCCAAGACGAAGTACGCTTGCGGACTGTCCCCTCCGGCCACCCAGCAGGCCCACAACCGACCTCCCGGCGTACGCTCGATCCCAATCGTCATTCCATAGTCCAAGTTCTCGTAATCATACTCCGGAAGCGGCGAAGTGTTGAGCACAGGGGGCACAAGCGCATGGTCTGCGACCTTCTCCATTTCGACGATTCGAGCCGCCCGTTGCTCCGGGCTTTCCGGCTGCAGTTCGCCTGCGGACTTTAATTTCACTTCCAATCCCTCGCCTAGAACCGCAAAAGCGAGTTTTTTGAAAGAGACCCGGTCTCCGGGATTCAAATGCCTGCGCCAGGTTGAAACCCGATTGATCTCACCCGGGAAAAGCTGGAATTCAGGTGGACCGGTCTTCACGAAGCCGGCTTTCTCGAGAGCCGCTCCCTGATTGGACTCATGCGGCTTGCTGAGAGTCATCACGAAAAGCTCACCGGGTTTTGTGCATTCGAGCTCATATCCGCCAATGCTTGTGCGCAGAAAAGAGCGTCCCAGCAAAAACTCGGGCGCCTCGGTAAGGGTATAGTCGCGGTCCGTGAACAACCGGACACCCTTGCGCATCACCGCTGGCTCTTCAGCTGGCGCGGGCCAGTTGATGCGTTGTTTGCCAGATT
>JBILLC010000103.1:0-6576 GCA_044376275.1 Chthoniobacteraceae bacterium
CCTGTCGTCGGCTCGGGAGCGTCATTCACTTTTACCATTTCAGTCCAAAGATCTCCTCCCGTGTTGCTGTCCATCAAAGTGAGCCCGCCTGCGCTATGATATACGACACGGTTGCCTTTTGCGGTGATCGTGCCGCCCGTGTATCCGGTGTTGATAGGCTTGGTCCAAAGCAGGGAGCCCTCCGGGATATTCAACGCATAAAGTTCCACACTGGCCGCCGCCGCAGGTCCTTTTGATCTTGGTAGCTTCTGAGCGGTGCTTTTGATTCCATAGAACATCGAGCCATCGATGATAAACTCCGCTGTCTGCTCGGTATTGGGCAGTACACGCTGCCGCTTGCCAGTCTTTGCCTCGATGGCAACAACAGGGCCACTGGACTCGAGCACCGCGTAAACCGTGTTTCCTACCGCTGCCAGCAGGCGCTGCTGCTGCGTTGGGATCGATTTGATGCTGTTGGTCTGCCACTCTCCCCAATGCTTCATAGGAAGTTGCCAGAGTTGGATTCCGTTGAACGCATCTCGTGCGACCAAGTGATATTCAACGGGGGCGTTCACGTCCTCTGTCGTCGCATGATCCTCGATTGTGAAGATGAGTCCTCCGGCGGACACCATGTTGGTGAAGGACGGTGAGAGCGCTTTGGATCGGCCATATTCCGGCCCGTCATGCCAGCGGATCCGTTGTGGTGGGCCGACATTGTCACGGGAAACACCGTTGTTATCTGCCCCATGCAGAAATTGATTCCACTCATCGGCCCCGCTCGCAGCCGGCTTTACGGTCTTTTTCCATTTTCCTGATTCCTCAACAAACAGCATGCCTCCGGGTGCAATGACTCGCATCAACTCCGCTGTTGGCACTTTGCAAGCTGCTTTGCAGATGACGAGGTTCACCAAGCTGTCCACATAAGGCAGGTCGCGTCCGTTGTAGCCATCGCATGACACTCTGCCATGCGGTGCCGCTTGATTAAGCTCGCGCCGAGCCTGATCGAGCGCTGCCTCATTCGAGATCAGCCCGTGAACAAGAAAATGGCTGTCCAAGGTTAAATCTGCAATGGCTTTGCCGTTCTCGAAATCAAGCGCCACTACGATTCCGCCACTGATAGCAGACTCCTGAATCAACTTGGATTCTCCATACAGCGAAGTGAGAGTCAGCACGGCTGCCAATAAACGGAATACAGTCGAGGGGAGGTGGCGAATCAGTTTGTTCATGCAGGGATCGTTTTCTGGTGCGTGCGTTGCTGGAACTTTAGACCGTCAGGTGCGGCGTGATTGCTTTTCCTCTCAACTTTGAGATCGGAGCGGTGTTTGGAGCTATTCACTGGGGAGGCCCGACGTGAGTTGTGAGAAGGTTTAGCGGGATGTCAGGCCTTTTATTTAACCGCCCTGCGAATGCCGGGTCGAATCAAGGCTCCTGAACCTTAAACGCGAAAGCAGTCAGTAATCCACCCTCAATTAACTGCATCATCCAAAGCTGCTAAGATTGCGTGGGGGCTCATGATTTACGAGTGCAACTTTTGGATCGCCGTGGGGTTTCGAGCCAAGCCGTCTGTGGCTTTCTAAACCTCCTTTCATCATGCGCAATTTTCGCCTATTCGCCAGTTTTTCACTCTGTTTCTTCAATCTGATTCCGGGAGTTTCTGCCCAGAATGCGCGCCCAGAGGCCAAGAAGTACCCACCGGAAATTCCCGAAGCGCAGGTGGAGACTTTTCGAAAAGTCGGGGAGCGCGAACTAAAAATCTGGGTGTTTCGGGATCCGGGGGTTGCTTCCTCACAATCGCCGAAGGCGGCGATCGTTTTCTTTTTTGGAGGCGGCTGGACCTCCGGGTCACCCTCGCAATTCGTGTCTCAAGCGAAAGCGCTGGCTGCGCGTGGCATGGTCGCGTGTGTGGCGGATTACAGGGTCGCCTCACGGGATGGAGTCAAGCCGACTGAGTGCGTGGCGGACGCCAAAGCTTGCGTACGCTGGATCCGCACTGAGGCGGCGCGCCTCGGCGTCGACCCGGAGCGGATTATGGCCGCCGGCGGATCTGCGGGAGGTCATCTGGCCGCGGCCACTGCTTTCTTGCCCGGACTTGATCCCGATGCCGCAGTCAGCCGCGTCTCAAGTGCGCCGAATGCGCTCGCTCTATTCAACCCCGCGTTGGTTCTTGCACCCATCGAGGGAGTGAATCTGAGCGGATTCTTGGCGAACGCCACCATCGAAAGACTCGGCTGCCCGCCGCCTGAGATTTCGCCGGCGCACCATGTCCGTACGGGAGCGGTTCCTACGCTCATCCACCATGGGAGTGCGGACTCTACAGTGCCATTTTCAAGCGCCGAGAAATTCGCAGAACTGATGAAAACAGCGGGGAATCGCTGTGAATTGATCCGTTATGAGGGACAGGCGCACGGTTTTTTCAACAAATCGCCCTTTCTGGAAGAGACCCTTCGTAAAACAGACGAATTCCTTGTGTCCCTTGGCTACCTGCCTGCCAATCCTTGATTTTGTGCTCACCCAAAATTGCCCGGCTTGGCTGCTTATTCAGGTGAGTGCACCACCGCTTTGGGTACTCCGGTAACTGAAAACTAAAACTGCGAGATCCGGATTCCGCTGCGGAGGGTCAGTGGTATGCGGCGCCGCGATTGGCGCAAGCAGCATGGCGAAAAGGAGACTGGAAACGTATTTTGTTTAATGAATGGCGGGGATTTCAGCGCCCATCGAAAGTGTTGTCATGAATCAAAACTTTCCAGACATCCCGAGGTGGCCGCGGATCATCTTCAATGCCTGGGTTGCCTTTGAGCCCCTCCAGCCGAATCGCCCTCCCGTAAGGCTTGAACTTCTCCTCTGAGCCGGTCCGCTCGTGCATCAGAAAGCGGTTGTGATGGATCTCCACCGTCGTAGTGAATCCCTCGCCTTCACCGACGAAAATGTCATGCTTCGGATAAACGTTGATCGTTTTCAAGAGATCGCTGCCATCTCCAACTTTCACGTCGGCATGAGCTAGAAACGTGTTGTGATGCACCGCAAGCTTTCGTGTCGCAGGGCGTGGCGGTCTGGTTTGCTCGCCCGCATTGGTATGCACATCCAAGCACCAGTTCGGGGGATCAGCGCCGCTTTGATCAAAGAGTTTTGGGCGCGGCACACGCATGAAGATGTTGTAGCGCGCGGTGTAGCCGCTCCCCCGTGAACCATTGCTGGCGATGGCGTGCCAGGCCCATTCGATCCGGTTGGCCTCGAAAATGTGTTCGTCGCCGCTTCCATTTGCCACGAGCACGGGATACGCGGCGATGTCATGAAGATAGTTGTGATGAATGTGGCCGTGCGCGCTGTCACGCAGGTGAACGATGCCGCCGCGCTGAAACTGGCTGATCTCGCAGTTGTCCACCTCAGCATCCACGCACGCGATGGCGTAGTTGGATGGCGGCGGCATAAGGGCATCAATGTCGCGTATCAGCGGATTCGGTCCCTGCAAACGAACGCCGCTGAGCCGCGCTCCGGGCTTTAATTTGATCCTCCACTCGAACTTGCTCATGTCTGCTGTGAGTAGAGGTCCTGCCGAACCTTGAGCGCCGCGGTCGCCTGCGAGCGTGACTTTCTCCGGCACTATCAATTGCGCATCGGCGAGGTCGATGACCATGCCTGATCCGATCCACACAACATCCCCCGGCTTTGCAGTTGCGAGTGCCTGCTGGATGGATGCGAGTGAAGCCGAATGGTGATCCGACGGGCTTACCTTTGGTCCCGCGGTGTACCCTTCACCGCCACCGATGGGTTGTCCGGTGGGATTGGCATCTGCCCCGACGCTGGAAAGCGGATCGACCGCATGCAGCACAACTTGCGGCGCAAGCAGAAGGGCGGCAAGGAGGGTGAGACCGGGTTTCATGGCTGCGCGTTTGAAACATTGATGTAGACCGAGTTGATTCGCGCCAGCGTGCCGGGGATCTGACCGTCATGCATGTAGAGCAGGCGGCCAGGGCTGATCTCGCGGATGGCTGTGTAGTTGAAGTTGGCGCGGTCGGAGATGACGCGGTGGTCGCGCCAAGTGCGTCCGCCATCGAGGCTGAACATCAGACTGGAAACGGGGCGGCCGTAGCTGCAAGCAAGCACGCCGTTGCTCATTAGCGCGAGGTCGGGCATGACGCTGCCCTCTTCCAGCGTACGCTCGAACTTCCAGGTCTTGCCGCCATCGAGCGATCGGTGTTGCAGTAAGTTTGACATATGGACATCAGGACGTGTGACGGCGAGCCATTCGCTGTCGCTAAGACGCACGACGGCTGGCTCACCGCCAAGGCCCACATGCGCAAGGTGAGTCCATGTTTTTCCAAGATCTGTGCTGCGCAGCAGATGCGTGTGCCGCTCGGGGAAGCCGCGTCCATTTGGCAGCTCCAGCGTCGCTCGGCGGCTCCAAGCCGCGGCGGTGATGCTGCCATCCTTTTCCGCCCAGATGTGGCGCTCAAAAAGGAGCACTTCCCCGCTCTTTGAGGGAGTGAAGTTCTTCGGCATTGTGATCGAGCTGTCGTGCATGGTGAACGTCTCCGCTCTGGCATCGAGGATCGTGGTTTTGCCTGTCAGCGTCCCGTCCGGTTGCAAGTGAGTCCAGCGCGATGGCCCCAGGATGCGCCCGTCGGCGAGGCGTACGAGTTCTTGCGGCGAGTCGCTGTTCTGCTCGGTGCCCGTGACAATCTGCCATGTCTTCCCCGCATCCGTGCTGCGTCGCACGACGTATGGCTCCAGCAGCGCGTCGCTGCCCTGCGGATTGCTTGTCAAAAGCAGTCCGCGGCCCATGTCGTAGAGGTATGGGCGCGATTCACTGTTCTTGGTCTCTACATTCAGCGGCCAAGGTTCGCTAAGGGTAATATTCAGCGGTGACCTAGCCGCCGCCGCACTCCCTGCGGGTCTCAAACCGATTCGCACAAACTCCCAGATGGCCTCACCCGTGAAGGCCTTTGACGTGGAGCCGAAGCGGATGAACTTCCGCGGTGATGCCGCAGACCGCCAGAAGGCATCGCGACCCCCGATGATGCGTTTGCCATCCATTTCGACTGCCATGTCCTCGCCGCGAATGATGAGCCGATACGTGTGAAATGCGTCCAGCGTGTCCGCCTGCGCAAAACGATCCGTCAAAGTGCGCACATACCCCTTAGCAGCCTCGGGATGCTTGTCCTGTGGAGGAGTGAGCAAAATACCCTCTTCATGCTGCCCATCGCTCACCTGAATGCATATTGGTGCCCCGTCCCGCTGCGGCCATGTCGCTGTCGGTGAGTCGCGATGCCCGACCATGCTCACTAGTTTGATTCGCGCCTCAACGATAATTTCCTTCCCATTGAGATCGCCATTCCACTCAGCCTCAAACGCGCCCAGATTGTCCTTCGATGTATCACTCAAATGCAGTACGCCATCCGCAAGCTTGGCGTTGGGACTGCCAATCGGAGCCCATGGATCAGAGGGCAGAGATTTGCCGTCATATTGTATCACCCAGGAAATGTCAGACTCCGCGGCTTGCAGCGGCATTAAGTGAGGAGAGATCAAAACCGCGAGAGAGATGAAAGTGTGTTTCATGGTAAATCCAGGGAGAGCGTGTTTTTCGGAAGACGGTTGATCAATCAACGCAAGCGCACTTGATCGATGACTGATTTCCACGCGCGGAAACTTATCTTCGCGGAACGTGGCCGCCAGTATCTTGCCTAGCGGTGTCCCTTGATGTTCATAGACGGGATAAATCGTGCCGTCGATACCTTGCACATCATCGGGATGAGTCACTTCGTCCTGCGGATTAATCAGAGGGTAGCCATCCCATGATTTGCCTCAATTTTCGCAACCCGCGCACCCAGTCACTTTTTTGTCAAGAAGCGCGGTGCAGGATTGGTTTTCGCTGCACGGAACATGGGGCGGATATTCACTGTCTGAAGGTGTTTCAAGCTAAAAGGCAGGAACTAACGGCCGTTGATACGAATGCGATTTATCGCCATACCTCGCCCTTGGCGGGGTCACCCGGGATATCAAGAACCTGAACCTTGTTGATGCTGACAAAACGGGCGTGGTCCGTGAACTCGCGGACGATCCGCTTCTGCTCGTCGAGCTCGAAGAACTGTGCGGTGCTGGCAAGATAACCGTGGCCAAGCCAGTTGATGACGATGGTGTTGCCGCCGGGCAGTCGCTGGAAGCCGCTGATCAGGCGCAACGGATTGTTTGGCACTTCCTGAGTGCCGAGTCTCCACACGGTTTTCCCTTCGCGGTCGAGTTCGAGCAGAGCCTCACCTTCGCCGCATGCGATAAGGACATTGCCTGTCGGCAGCTCCCGGACCTCATGGGGATCACCGGGTGTTTTAATCGAACGCAGAAGTCTGCCTTCGGAGCTGAGTTCGAGGATCGCACGGTCGCCTTTGGCGCTGATGAGGTAGCGGCCATCGAGAGTGCGACGACTGCCGCGCATTTGATCGTGGGTGCTCTTCGATTTCACGGGCACAGGGATCTCACGCACGACTTGACCATCGCGGCCCACTTCGACGAGCCGCCTCGTGCCACACTCGACGACCATCACGCAGCCATCCGGCAGAGGCTGGCAGCCGTGGACCTCAGTGTTCTCCGGACTGTTGTATT
>JBILLC010000104.1:0-6542 GCA_044376275.1 Chthoniobacteraceae bacterium
GAATCGCGTTCGCCATGCTCCATGTGTCGGAGCGCCCCTTGTCGTCGGAGATGCGGTAGGAGGTCAGATCAGCCCCGGGAGCCACGCCTTGCACGCCACGGAGCCTTCCTGCGATGAGCGAGGCCACTGCCGTGCCATGGCCACTCCAGCCCTCGGGTCCCACGGTGCTGTCCACAACCATTACGTTTTTGATCTCCGATGCGAACGTGGAATGAGGTGCCACGCCCGTGTCGAGTAACGCCACTTTGACTCCGGCACCCCAAGAGGAGTCGACCTTTTCCACCCCAAGCCATGCCAGTAAACCGTCGCCCAGCGGAGCTGCATTGGCTTGGACCTCTCCTCCGCGCGGGTTTGGCGGGATCACAGGGAAGATGAACCCGCTTTCGATGCCCCCATCGAGCATTTCATCCAGACCCGCCGGATCGTCCACACGGATACGTAATGCTAGAAGCGAGTCCATCCGGTCCATCAGCGCGACGCGACCCCTTGTTTTCTGTAAAAAACCATCCAGCGCCTCTGCTGTTGGGAATTTTAACACGCGCTGGCCCGAGAGGGCCCCGACCATGAAGGCCTTTGGGTCACGAAGGATTTTGCCTCCATAAATAATCTGCCCCTCGTCCGCTCTCTTTTGTTGGGTTTGCTCAGCCTCCTTCCCTTCCGCGGCAGCTCGCGGTGCAGCCTCGCCTCTCGAGGTAAAAGAGTTTCGAGCAGACTCCTGCGGTTCCAAACGCCCGAATTTCCAACCTAGCAGTCCGGTTAACGCGATGACCGCAAACTGCCATACCGATAATGGCGAACGCTTCACGCCCCCAAACTTAAACGCATCTCATCAATCGTCTACGCAAAAACCGCGGCAACTGGTTGTGCGCGGTTGCCGACCGAGAACGGTCTTCCATTGGGAGCGATCGCGGGTTGGTCCAATGGAAGACCCGCCGCCCAGCCGATGGTTGCATGAAAGTTGCCCACTGTGACGCCCTGACCAACCGGCTCCGCACCCAGCGCATCGCTGCCCTCATGCACGTAGCCCCGGCGGATTCCCGCACCGGCAAGCACAGTCGAGAACACCTTTGGATAATGCCCCCGACCTGACCCTGAAAATTCCGGCTTGCGCCCGAATTCAGTGGCCACCACCACCAGCGTTTCTCCGAGCAATCCCTTCGATTTCAAGTCGCTGATCAGCGCGGCGTAGGACTTGTCGAATTCCGCTCCAGGCCCCTCCTCCATGCCCTCCTCCAGATTGTTGTGCATATCCCATCCGTTGCTTTTAACTTCGATGAAACGCACACCTGCCTGCAAAAGTCTGCGGGCCAGCAGACACCCCTTTCCAAAATCCGAATCCCCATAAGCCGCCCTTACCGCCTGCGGTTCGGCTGAAAGATCAAACGCCTTCAAATCCGCGCTTTTCATCAGCCGAATGGTGGCATCGTAAAACGCATTGTACGCTCCCACATTCGAGTCTGGGTATTTCTCCAAAAACGCGCGGTCCACCTCCCGGGAGATCTCCAACCTTCTTTCGACGCGACCGATGCCTTCGCTATTCTGCGCGTGCTGCAATCCCTCTGACGGATCGAGAATTGAGAGCGGCGTGTAGGTCGCTGGAAAAAATCCGTTGCCGCTTTCCGCATTGCCATTGATGCACACGCTCGATGGGATCGAATCATGACTGGCGCCGAGGTAATGCTGCGCCCAAGCGCCAAGCATCGGGTGCTTGATGGTGCCTCGAGGATCGTAACCTGTGCGCATCAAATACGAGGCGGCTTCGTGCACGCCAACTTTCGCGGTCATCGAACGGATTACGCAAATATCCTGCGCAACTTTCGCGGTGTTCGGCAGGAAAGCTGAAACCTGAAAACCTGCTTTCGTTGAAATCGCACCTCTTGGTCCTTTGCTTTTACCCTCCTTTGGATCGAAGGTGTCAATGTGACTCATGCCTCCGCGCAGTTGCAGAAAAATGATGTGTTTGGCCGAGCCGAAACCACCTGGCTTGACCTGCAGTGCCTGCGCCGGAGTTTCTTGCTCTTTAGCGGCGCCAAAAGTTTTTGCTGCGTCAAAAGCAGGCAATACTGTGACTCCAAGCGCGAGCCGCGCACAGCGTTCCATGAACGCGCGCCGTTCGAGGCAATCAAGACTACTCGTGAATTCTTTCATGTGTTGATGAGAAGTTGAGGTTGCGAAAATTTTGATGCGGCGGCGCAGTGGTGCGGGTGCTTTCTGTAGCTGCTTTTGTGCTATTGTATGAAAATAAACTCGCGGGTGTTGAGCAACGCCCACGCCAAATCGCCAGGCGAAACATCTTTGGCAAGCTGCTGCTGCATGGACGACAATTCTGCTTCCGAGGGATTCCTTCCAAGAAAGCTCACATACAAGTGCGTGATTTGTTTTCGCGGATCGGAATAGGCGAGGGTCGACTGCATCAGCGTCGATTTGTTGCCCGTCACAATGCTCTGCACATCGCCATTCATCATCATCAGCGATTGGGCTACGCCGCTCTCGACAGAGTTTGAATCGGCAATGGTGCGATCGGATTGCCCGAAGTTCCTAAGGAAATGCGATTCACTGGCCGGTTGTTGAATTTCGGAGGCGCGCGCCAGCGTGAGTTTTCCAAATTTCGGTGGTGTTTTTCCAAGGTAAGACTCGCGATCGCGTCGCCGAAGTTTTTCCTTTTCCACCAGCTCGGCTTTCTCACGCATCGCCGCCGGGGACGGCGGGTCCTCGGGAATATCCAGCATCCGAACACTACTCGCGCGACTGATCTTGTAATGGTCGAGCTCCGTGCCCATGGAGAGCGTTAAAATCGAATCCCAAGCTTGTTCGGCGCTCATGCGCCGCAGCACCGGTCCCGGAAACATGTACGGACCCGCATCCAGATCTGGCGTCACGCTCGCCTGCGCCTGATAAGCCGCCGTGTTCAACACAACGCGCTGGAATTCGCGGAGGTCGAAGTGCACACGCCTCATCTCGTCGGCCAGATGCTTGAGCAACGCTGGATTGGATGCCTGATTTGGATCATCAAGATCCGAGATCGGCTCCTGCACCCCAAGGCCAAACAGCTTTTTCCAAACCCGGTTAGCGATCGCCCTCGCAAAACGAGGATTCTCCGGACTGGTGAGCCAGACGGCAAACTGGTCTCGCATCGTCTCGGGATTTTCAACGATGCCGCCGGGAAACCCAGGCGAGACATCAGACTGGTCCCTGCTCCAAGCGATCCAATGCGGGTGAACGGTCTCTCCCGGCTTTGCGTCTTTGTAGGCGTAGTCCGCAGGGAAAGTCATTTGGTTTTCCGGCAGCGTATCGACCTTTGCCAGGTTCGGCCCAAGAACCGTGCGCGCCATTTTTTTGTCGATAATGCCCTTGGAAAGTCTGATGGGCGCCTTGTTGTCGTTGATCTGGGCAGTGGCCCCGAAAAATGCGGCCATCTCGTAGAAGTTGCGCTGCGTCCATTCGGCCATTGGATGATCGTGGCATTGCGCACATGCGACATTTGCACCCAGAAAAGTGGTGAGTGTGTTGGAGAGGTTATCCAGAGGCATCCCGCGATCCCTTAATAAATAGCCAACCGGACCGGTGCTGGAGATGCGCCCCTCGGCGGTCAGCAGTTGGTAAACGAAGGTGTCCCAGTGCGTGTTGGCTTCAAGGCACTCCTTGATCCACTCCTGATAAACATACGACAGCACGCCTTTCCCAAAACTATCCTTCAACCGGAGCATGTCGCCCAGCCAGTTGAACATCTGTGAACGGTACCCGTCCGAGTGCAGCAAATCGTCGATCAATTTTGCGCGTTTCGACGGACTTTCATCCCGCAGGTAAACTTGCATCTCTGCCGCAGTCGGAATCCGCCCGGCGACATCCAAATAAATCCTGCGTACAAACTGTTCCTCGGCGGTTGGCGGATTGAGTTTTAATCCCGCTTTGTCCAGGCCCGTTTTCACCAACGCATCAATCTGCGCGGCCGCCTCGGAGGCGGGCATCACTGCACCCGGCAGCAGGCGGCTGGCTTTCTGCGCAAAGTCACGATCCTCGGGCGTGAGCGAATCGAGACGCACCGTCGCCGTTCTTGAGTTCCGGTCGCGAATCTCGATCGCCTCGGGCGTGAAGGCGACGAGCTCCGCTTCCGATTGGAAAATCTGTGAGATTTTTTCGCTGGTCCATACGTGCCAAGGGGTGGTGGGCAGTGATTGTCTGAGGGCCATGCGCGGCAACTGAGGCTTTGCTGCATCGGCCTTCGCTGCCTTGGCTTTTGCGACGCGCTTTGACGCGATGGATGTCGCTTCCACGCCGAATGCCAGTGCCCCGCCCACGCTCAGAAGCGCAGCGAGCAGCGGCAGTTTTAAACGGCGCAGTTTTTCTGCGATTTTGGTAGTTTTTCGCGGAGGCATTTGGAGGAAACAGCTTAGGCTTGTTTCAACACCAAAGCGGGAGGGAAGTTGCGTGTTTTGCGTGCCCAGAACACGGTCCGGATGGAGCCGCCGGTGGAAGGCCGTTTAGATCGCCGCCTACGAGATCGCCGCTTACTGCCCCAAGGCCCCGGAACCGCGAGGCGGCTGCCGGTCGGATGGTTCGATTTCACCGCGCAACAAACGACCCGACTGGCCGCTTAGCCAAAGGTAGTGGTCGCTCGCTACATCCGAAAGATCGGCGAACTGGCTTTCACCTGATGGCGTGCGGCCGCCGCACTTCATGATGGCCGTCCCTTCGTCGATTTCATCAAACATCGCGATGTATAGCGCATTGGCGCCTGCCTTTTTCGCCTCGACAGCCTGACGCCAAAGCAGATCTCCACCCCTGCGCGGGATCTGGTTTACAGGGGCCTCCAGTCCTCGTAACGCTGACAAGTTGTGCCAGCTGAACCCTGGAAAAATCACCGGCAGATACACTTTTCCCGCAGCTGCGCACCATGCGATGTCCGGTCTCAATGTCTTTTGCGCAAACGCAGCGGTGTTCTCGGGCTTACTGCATCTTCCAACGGTCCAGGGACTGATGATATCCGCCAATTTTAGAAGCTGATGCAATTCCATGTCCGAAACGGCGTCCCCCTTGAGTTCGCGCCAAAATGCCGGCACCCCGACCATCACCGAACACCCCATCGATCTGAAGCTCTCGAGCAACGTTTTCCATTCCGAAAACCCCGGCGCGCGGTCCCGAAACCCAAGCCCCCACAAGGCAATTAAAGGTTTCCCATCGTGATGCTGCGCGCAAGGATGTCGCGTTTGGCCCGCCTCCACCAGTTGCCGCCAGTCATCGGAGACGCGTTGGAAATGCTCTGGAGCAAGCCCCGAAAGATCGTACATCACTGTGAGCGAGCGTGCATGCGTATCGGCTGCTGCTGTACAATGGTTCAACACCGTGTTCATCGCCGCCGCAACCTTTGGCAAGGCAAGTTCAGTTGCGAATCGCTGGAGAAAAGCGCCATCAATCCCGTACTGGCGCATCCATTGGAAATGCCTGTCAACGGTTGCGGGGTTCAAACTGCTGAAGAGCTCCGCCGTGGTTCCGTCTTCGAATCGAAACGGAGACGGGTAGCGCTCTTCAGGCGGAAAATCGGATAAATCGGGCCAAAGATCGATGCTGCAGGTGCCCGGTGCGAAACGTTTTCCCGGTCCGTAGTGAACCCATCCCAAGCCGCTTCCATCGCCTTCAGCCCGGAACCAGCCTTGGTACCCGCAAAAGACTTTTTGATGCACGGAGTCATGTCCACTCGCGTGGACGGCACCGCAACCAAGCAGGCTGGTGAAAAAAAGAAGCAATACAAACGGCATGGGTTCATGCAATTTACAGGTGCGAAGTTGGTCAAGCTTTCCCTCGGACCGCGCAGCTTTGCGCTCCGCCCTGGCCGCGCTTCAATTCAGATTGAAGTAAAGATTTCGTCCCATGCTGAAGCTGCGGGAACGGACCTGCGTATTTACAGAATCAAATTCTGATTTGAGCGACCTTTTATCAAGGGGCACAGCTCAAAAAAATAGCGAGGCCGGCGCATTCTTTGGAATGCGGAATTCGAATGGGCCGGGGGTCTAGTTTAAGGCGTGGTAGACGCGTGCCTTTTTTGCTTTGAGATCACTCGATGCGTTGTGCCATAGCCTGCGCTTGAAGGCAGAGTTCGGCTGCTCGGAAAGCGTGCTCCTGCGTCATCGCGTTCTCGGTGCGATGGAGACAGTCGAGAATGAGCGCTCCGAAATATGGAAACCCAACTTCTCCGTGGCAGCGGATGTGTTGCTCGCCCTGATCGTCCACAAGGTAAAGCTGGTCGCCCTCGGCGTCCCGGGCCACGTCGAGGTACTTGCGTAATTCGATGTAGCCTTTGGTCCCAAGAATAAAGGTGCGTCCATCGCCCCAGGTTCTCAAGCCTTGAGGGTTTAGCCAATCCACGCGGATATAGTTCGTTGCACCATTGTCGGCGATCAAATTCGCCTCGCCCCAGTCTTCGAACTCGGGGCGGTCCTTGTGATGGTAATTGGCCACCTGAGCATGAATCACCCGTGCGCTCGACGCGCCTGTGTAGTGGAGAAACTGTTCGAACTGATGGGAACCGATGTCGCAAAGAATCC
>JBILLC010000105.1:0-6512 GCA_044376275.1 Chthoniobacteraceae bacterium
GCAGTTCACAATCGTATCGGAACTGTCGGTGATCGGGAACATCCGGCCGTCGGATTCCGTTTTGAGCTCGACTCCCTTTGCATTGAACCACGCCACCGTGTCGGCGGCTTGGAATTTGGAAAAAGCAGAAAGCAGCGCCCGCTCTCCGCGCGGGTACCGGCTCGAAAGCGGGCGCGGTTCAAAACACGCATGCGTCACGTTGCAGCGGCCTCCGCCGGAAACGCGGACCTTGGTGAGCGGCTGCGAGCCACGCTCAAGAATGACGATCCGTAAATCCGGATCCGCCTCCGCTGCAGTGATCGCGCCGAAAAAACCCGCGGCGCCTCCGCCGATGACAAGGATGTCGATGCTTTCCATGGCTACAGAATTTCTGATGAAACCTGGGACCGCGGAGCCCCAGCTCCGCTTTGCAAAACCACCACACTTGTTGTGGCTATGCGGAGCTGGGGCTCCGCGGTCCCGGGGGCTGGCTTTTCGGGTCTCACGCTAGCTCAGATCACTGTTGCGGCACAGGTTTGCGTACAGACCGCCCAACGCCAGGAGCTCCGAGTGAACCCCGCGCTCCACAATCCGGCCGTGGTCGAGTACCAGAATCTGGTCGGCTTTGCGCACCGTCGAAAGCCTGTGGGCGATCACAAAACTCGTCCGGTTGCGCATCAGGTTCTCGAGTGCGCCTTGGATCTGTCGTTCGGTCTCGGTATCGACGCTCGCGGTGGCCTCGTCCAAAATCAGGATCGGCGGATCCTTCAAGAGCACGCGCGCGATGGACACCCGTTGCTTCTCCCCCACCGACAACTTCACGCCGCGCTCGCCCACGACGGAATCCAGCCCCTCCGGCAGTTTCCGCACAAACTCCTCCGCATTGGCGTTCCGCAGCGCCTCCCACAGCTCCCCGTCTGTTGCCTCCGGTTTCCCCAACAGCAGGTTCTCCCGCAGCGTCCCGTTAAAAAGGAAACTCTCCTGTGTCACCATCCCGATGCTTTGCCGCAGCAAACTCCGCGGCAGATCCCGGATGCAGACTCCGTCCAGCAGAATGTCGCCCGCCTCGTATTCGTAAAAACGCGTGAGCATTTGCACGATGGTGGATTTGCCCGCACCGGTTTTGCCAACCAGCGCAACCGTCTGCGCGGGCCGCGCGTGAAGCGTGACATCGTGCAGAACCGGCACCTCGCTCCGATACGAAAAACCAATCCTCTTAAACTCCACTTCACCCCGGATTTTTTGCGCCGGCTTGTCCTCGCCCGGCGACTCCGGTTCCGGATGTTCGTCAAGAATCTCAAATACGCGTTCACCCGCGGCACGGCCCGCCTGCAGGATCTGGTTGAGCGAATGCAGCCGCCCAATGGGATCGTACAAAAAGCCCGCAAGCAGCAGAAACCCCGTCAATTCGCCGACGCTCAGCTCGTGGTGCAGCACGGCCTGCGCTCCAAAGCCAACCACAAGCGTCATCCCCAGTGACGCCAGCAGGGACATCGACGGATTGTAGATCGCCCAGATCCGCATCACGGTGAGTGTGGATTTTTGCAGCTCCATGCTCGCTTCATTGAAACGCTGGTGCTGCTCGGATTCACGCACATAGGTCTTGATTTGGCGGATGCCCGCAAGGTTGTCGTGCAGCAGCGCGTTCATCGCGGAGGACGCTTTGCGCTGCCCGCGGTAGCGTTGCTTCGCGGTGAGCGTGTACCAGAGCGCCCCCGTTGCAAGAAACGGCACCGGTGCCAGCGCCAGCCACGCAAGCCGCGGGTGGTATGCAAAAAGCATGGTCGTCACAATGCTGACTTGAAGCACCGCAACCGCTCCCTGCTCAATGCCGTCAATGAGCACCCGTTCCACCGAATTGACGTCCTCCATCACGCGTGTCATCAGGTCCCCCGTCGCCCGGTTGTCAAACCACCGGAGCGGCAACTGCTGGATGTGCGAGTAAAGCTCGCTACGCAGATCAAAAATAACTTTCTGCTCAAATGTGTTGTTTAAAATGATGCGCAGCGCGTTCAGTCCGTCCCTCGCGATGAACGCCGCCACCGCCGTCGATACCAGCAGCCAAACCCGGTCCCCGCGCCCCTCCCGCACTTCGTCCACGACCAGTTGCGTGACCTTTGGAAACACGATCACCAGCACGGTCGATGCCAGCGCGCAACCCAGCGTCCCCAGTGCCCAGCCGGGATATTTGCGCAGATACCGGAAGACGCGCAGAATCGTCCTCACCCGATCGCCTCGAACTGGCTCAGTGCGCGGAACGCCCGGTAGCGCGTATCAATGTCATGCGTTCCAATCGAACGCAGACGCTCCAAGCTGAACGCCTCCACATTGTAGCTCGCCAGCACGCTTCCATACACCACCGCCTGCCGCAATTGCGCGAAATCAACAACACCACGCCCGCTGGCAAGCCCCGCCGCGAGATGCCCCGCAAGTCCGCCCGCAAAAGTGTCTCCAGCGCCCGTCGGATCGTGGATGTCCTCGAGCGGATACGCCGCGCACGAAAAGAAATCCCCCTCGCCAAACAAAAGGCAGCCGTGCTCGCCTTTTTTGATCGCCACAAAGCGCGGACCCATCGCCCGGATCTTGTGCCCTGCCTTGATGAGCGAGGTTTCGCCCGTGAACTGGCGCGCCTCTCCATCATTAAGAATCAGCATGTCCACGCGCTTGATGAGCGCCTCCAGATCTTCACGCGCAATGTTGATCCAAAGATCCATCGTGTCAGCGATCGTGAACAGCGGCCGGTTCATTTGATCCAGCACATGACTCTGAAGCTTGGGCGCGATATTCGCGAGCAACACAATCTGCGCTCCCGTATACGCGCTCGGCAGTGTCGGCGTGAAGTGCTCGAAAACGTTCAACTCAACAGAGCGCGTCTCGCGCGTGTTCAAATCCCACATGTATTCCCCCGACCAGCGGAACGTTTTCCCCTCAACTTGCTGCAGTCCAGCAAGGTCGATTTTGCGGCCGCGTAAAAACTCCAGGTGTTCGCCGGGAAAGTCGTTCCCGACGATCCCCACGAGGTTTACCGGTGAAAAAAAACTCGCACCAACCGCGGCGTAGCTCGCTGAACCGCCAAGTAAATCGGCGTGTTCTTCAAGGGGTGTTTTGACGGTGTCGAGCGCGATGGATCCAACGACGAGTACAGACATGAAAATAGGGTGGTTGAGAGGGTGGACAATGACGCATCGCGACGCGTGCGCAAAGATTCTTCTGCGGGATAATCAAAAGCGGTTTTGAGCGCAGAGGCACGCCTCCCCCTGGGACCGCGGAGCCCCAGCTCCGCTCCCCCTCTTTGCGGTGAAGGAACGTCAAAGCGGAGCTGGGGCTCCGCGGTCCCAGGGGAGGCACTGTGCAGATCAGCGCTTCACGTGATGCAACCTTTCGCAGGCGAGCACCGTGTTGTGCATGAGCATCGCAATCGTCATCGGACCCACACCTCCTGGCACCGGCGTGATCGCCGCGCATTTGGGCGCCACCGCGTTGAAGTCAACGTCGCCCACAAGCTTCGAGCCTTTCGCGCAACTCGCATCCGCCACCCGGTTGATCCCCACATCAATCACCACCGCGCCCTCTTTCACAAAATCGGCTTTCACAAATTCCGGCCTGCCGATCGCTGCAATCAAAATATCCGCCGTGCGGCAGACAGCCGCCAGATCCCGCGTGCGGGAGTGCGCCACGGTGACCGTTGCATCGCCTCCGGGACCCTTCTGCATGAGAAGCAGCGCCATCGGCTTGCCCACAATCATCGAGCGGCCCAGCACCACTGCATGCGCCCCCGCCGTCTCGATCCCCGCCTCGATGAGCAGCCGCTGACAGCCCATCGGCGTGCACGGCACAAACCCGTCGGGATCCCCCAGCGCAAGCTTCGCCACGTTCACCGGATGAAATCCGTCCACGTCCTTGCGCGGATCAATCGCCTCGATCACCGCCCGCTCATCAATGTGCGCCGGGGGAGGGGACTGCACCAAAATGCCGTGAATCGCCGGATCCGCGTTGAGCCGTTGCACGAGCGCGATCACCTCCGATTGTGGGCTCGTCGCCGACAGCTCAAACTTGAGGCTGTGCATGCCCAGTTCACGGCAGGTACGGTCCTTGGACCTGACGTACGCCTGCGAGGCGGGGTCTTCGCCGATTAAAACCACGGCGAGTCCGGGCGGGTGGCCGAGCGCTTTGAGTCTTTCCACGGCCTTTGCGGTCTCGGCGTGAATTTTCTGGGCAACAGCTTTACCATCGATGAGCTTCATGACCCCTGAATATGGAGCGTCCGCGCAGCGGCGGGTAGCCAAAAGCGAGCGCTCAGCCCCTTCAGCCCCTCCTGGACGATTGGACGATTGGACGATTGGACGATTGGACGATTGGACGATTGGACGATTGGACGATTGGACGATTGGACGATTGGACGGTTGGACGGTTGGACGATCTGCGTCCATCCTGGGACCGCGCAGCCCCAGCTGCGCTTTCCGCCCTCCTCCAAAGAAACACCCTCCCACCCCCATGAGCGTCAGCCCGCCATCCACCCCGCCCCGCGTCAGCCCCATGCTCGTGCTCGGGATCGGTGTGCTTTCTCTCTCCACGGGTTCGATCCTGGTGCGCTGGTGTGAATCCCCGCCGCTGGTGACAGCGGCGTGGCGCATGACCGTCGCCGCCGTGATCGTGCTGCCTTTTTTGCTTGGGCGCTCAGGCCGGGAACTGGCCGCTATGAGCCGGGGTGAACTCGGTGCGGGAATCATTTCAGGCGCATTGCTCGCTTTGCATTTCGCCACCTGGATTTCCTCCCTGAGCCTGACCTCGGTGGCTGCAAGCACCGTGCTGGTCAACACCGCTCCTGTCTGGGTTGCCCTCTGTGCGCCCTGGCTCGCCGGGGAGCACACCTCCCGGACCGGATGGATCGGTATAGCTTTGAGTTTGGCCGGCGGCGCGGTGATTGGCTTCGGCGACTTCTCCAGCGACCGGGCCGCAATGCGTGGCGATGCCTTCGCGCTAACCGGCGGCGCGGCCCTCGCCCTTTACCTCATCTCCGGACGCAGGCTCCGGACCAAGATGTCGCTTCCTGCGTATCTCGCAATTTGCTACTCGACTGCCGCCCTCCTCCTTTGGGCCGGCGTTCTCTGCTCAGGCGAGGTTTGTGCGGGATTTTCAGCGCGCACTTGGGCCGCCCTCATTTGGATGGGAGTGGTCAACCAGCATCTGGGCCAGAGCAGTTACAACTGGGCGATGCGGTATCTGAGCGCCGGTTTGGTCTCGGTTTGCCTGTTGGGGGAGCCGTTGATCGGGTCGCTGCTGGCGTGGTGGCTGCTTGGTGAAAACCCATCCCGCGCGGTCGCGCTGGGCGGTTTATTGATCCTGACGGGCGTGTATTTTGCAGGTAAATCACCGGTGTCCGCCAAGCCCGAGACGCTCGATCCTGTTTAGACGCCGACGCCCTCGATGTCCGTCCTTTGATGCCTCTTGGTGCGCCCTCGGATGTGAGGTGCAACTCCTGCCGGTTTCGCCTCTGCTGATTACACGCCGACCGGGCTGCGACGCCCCCGAAGCGGTTCTTGACTCTCAAAAATGAGACCAAGCATTTATCTTATAAAGCTAACAAAAAGAATTATTTAAAATTAAGTAATTGGCGCGAAAAAACGCATGGAGTTTTGAATTCTCAAAATTGAGAGCGCTGCGCCTTTCGCTTTCCGGGCGGGAGCTGGATGGGTTCATTTGAACCGGTATGCGAAAATCTCAAGATGATCTTTTCTTCAAGCGGGCGTCTGCGGGCGCCGCCGGCTCTCGGCGCTGCCGGTGTCTCGGATTCCGCTTTGCACGGGGGTTTCGGATTGGCTGTTAAGCAAGTTGTGTTTAAACGCAAAAACGGACGGAATTCCGGCGGGCGATTCCGGGATGCGCCTCGAAAATTTCTTAGGATTTTTTCAAGTCAAAGGGCTGATTAGCATGACTCCTGCTCTATTTATCCCCGACTTAGTGTCCGCGTTTCGCAAACTGTTTGTGGAACGTCATTTTGAACTGTGCAACACCCCCGTCCAGAACGAGCTTTTCCGAGGCGTAATGTCGTCGGTAACTCCCTGCGCACCCGCCGGATGCGTCAGGCGCGCTCGCTCGTGCACGCGGGGGGAAACGAAGCAGCGGCCCGCCGCCTCCGCGCCGCCGGCGCGAAGGTCCGCCGCCGGATCCGGTCGCTGCAGGGCGGCTGGTTCACGCAGAATTTTCCCAAATTTGCGAATTCCGCCGCAATGGAGGCGTTGCAGGAGCAGGGGCCGCAGCAGCTTTTCCGGATGTCGCCGCTGCTCACCAAGCTGGTCACTTTCTGGTCGCTTCTGGCGTTTTTCATGACCGACCTGCCGGTGCGCGCAGCGACGCAGATCTGGTCCGGCACGTCGGGCGGACTCTGGACGCTCCCCTCAAACTGGGTGAGCACGGCGGTGCCAGGCGCCCTCGATATCGGCAGCTTTAACCTGAGCGAACCAACGGTGGTTTACCTCAACGGCAACACCTCCGTTCTCGGCCTCGAACTGGTCGGCACCGGTTCGCTGAAT
>JBILLC010000106.1:0-6492 GCA_044376275.1 Chthoniobacteraceae bacterium
TAAACCGCCACCCAGCGCGTCGCCATAATGCCGGTTCATTCCGAGCCGACCGTACAGCGTCATTTTATGTTGATTGGCAAATGCCAGTGCGGCACGCAACGAACATTCGTTTTGGAAAGAATGTCCGATGACTTTTGTCTCTGGACGAGTGTCACCGGCATACAAAGTCGACGTCGGAAGTGCACTTTGATAGTCAAGCGTGCTGCGCCCGAGCGACCATAGCACATGGCGGATGCCCATATCTAAATGCGCCTGCAAGCAATCTGCGGAATCTGCTCCACTGCTTTGTTGTTTTTGGTAAAGCCATTGCCAAAGCTCCGGGATGCCCCACACGGTCCGATGCTCCTCGCTTTTTGCGCGGCACTGAATAGCGGCTCCGGCAAAAACTACAGCACTTTGGGCACAAGCAAGTGCACTTCGTGCTAGAAATGTACGCCGCTTCATCGCGCACCGGTGACACACACCGTTGCTTGAACCACGGCTTGCATGCAAAAACAGACTGTTTTTGCCCACTTATTTCGAATTGAGATTCGCATGGTTGATTCGGATGTGAATGTCTACCGCAAGTCGCAGGGTCCTGATTTCCGGACCCGAAACATCCCGGTCATGTTGGCTGGACGATCCACGTGTGGAAAGACCCTTTCTTCCGCAATCCTCCTGCGCGAAAATATTAATGGAATCAGATGGAGAATCCCTCCGCACTGGAACGCATCTGTTCAAGCTGACTTGGAGCCTCCGCCATTTCGACGGCTCCGCCGGTTCCATCAGACTCCATCAAGATCAGCGCCATCACAGATTGCCAATACGCGCACGCCGAACCGCCTCCAAGTTTGACTTTCAACTAGCCTCAAAAGCACAACTGATCAGCGATGGATCCGGCGTTGGCTTGAATGTTTGGCGTGCGCATTCATTCAATTTGCTTCAGGAGTTTCTGGGGTGAATCTCTACTTCGCGGACATGCCTTTAAGTTTCCTCTAGCGGATTCTTTTGAGCTAAACGTTGAAGATGTGCGTCCCACAACGGAAAACGCACGGTTGTTCTCGGCTGTGGAAAAACCGTCATTGAGCAGTCTGTGATTGGGTTGATGGACTGTGTTCTCGCGCATCTCAGGTTTTGGCGTGTTCTGTGAATCCACGAGCCGGATCCGGCATGCCGGGGGAATACCGGGAATTGCAAAAGCAAGACTGTATTCAAACCGGACACGCGCTTGTTTGCGGCGGCACTTTGAGAGGCCGGGTGAACCAAACCGTGACACCGTTGTCGCAACCCGGGTCCCGGCTTCAACCGCGCGCAACGGTCAACGCCCGCAAGCTCGCAGGTTTTCTCTGGCGCAGCACCTTGGCGCATGCGTCAAGTGTCGCACCCGTGGTTAAAACGTCATCCACCAGCACCACGTGGCGGCCGGTGATCTGTGCGCCGCAGGGCGCCCCGCGCGATTCTCGGAACCGGAACGCAGCCCGCAGATTACCCAGCCTTGCGCTCCGCCCAAGCCTCGCTTGGCTGCCCGTATCGCGCGAACGCTCGAGCACATCACACACCTCAATCCCCATGCGTCTCCCAAGCTCTCCCGCAAGAAGTCCGGCTTGATTGAACCCGCGCGCTCGCAGCCGTGTCCGGTGCAACGGCACAGGCACCAGTACCTCCATCGGCGGATCGCGCATGCGTGGATCCGCCAATCCCTCCTGCATCCAGTCGGCAAGCAGCCCGCAAAGATGCACCCGCCCCTCGTACTTGAATGTGTGCAACACCTCACGCACCAGACCCCGGGCGCGCACCGGCGCCACCGCGCATTCAAACGCTGGCGCCAGCCTTTCGCATTGCGCACATGGCGCGCAGAATCCGCCTCCTTCAATCGCCCCCTCAAAATCGCGGGAGCAGCAAGTGCACAACACCCCCCTTGGCCTTTCGACCCGGCCCGTACAATCCGCACAAAGAAATTTCCCAGTCTTCAGTATCAACCCGCAGCCGACGCACATGCATGGAAAACACGCGCTCAAGAAGCCTTCTCCCAGCCCCGCCATCCATGCACGGAAACGGTCGTTTCGAAAAACCTCTGCCATCAAGAAGGACGCTCCCCCGCTGCCCAAGCCGCAATAGCGTTTCCAAGGCGCATGCCCCCCAAACACCAACATCCACATGCTTTGCAAGCTGCCCTGGCTGCCCTGACTACCGTCGCCATTGGGGCGATTTCGGCTGTTTGTCCCCGTGCTCATGTGTCTGCTCCTGTCTACGGTCAAAGAACGTTTTTCGGGGGTGAAAAATGCGTTCGCGCAACAAAACAGTTTCAGGCATTCATCTGCTGTGCCCTTTTTTGGGCTAAGTTCGCCGCCAAAACGCCGTTACCTCATCGTCACTTGATCAAATTTCCGGCAGAACACCACAATTCAGATAACATGCGTTTTCGCCCCGCCAGTCTCTTTTTAAGTCCTCTGAACACCCTTGGCGCGTTGCTTGCATTAACCACTTCGGGCGCGGCTGCGGTGGACTACGAGCGCGAGGTGAAGCCCCTGTTGGCAAGCGCCTGTGTCCAATGCCACGGCAGCGAGAACCCGAAGGGTGGGCTGCGGCTTGACACCGCCGCCAACGCTTTCAAAGGCGGCGATTCCGGTGACTGCATCGTGGCGGGAAATGCTGAAAAAAGCCTTTTTGTCCGACTGCTCTTCGGGGCACACGACGACATTCCGCAAATGCCTTATAAGCGCAATCCGTTAACCAGCGAACAAACCGCGCTGTTGAAGCAGTGGATCAACGAAGGTGCGAAGGCGCCTTCCAGGGAGGAGCCCAGCCGCTGGTCTCACTGGGCGTTCGAGCCGCCGAGCAAGCGCCCGCTGCCGCCGCTTTCAAAAACACGTTATTCTGAGAGCTCTCGGAGTGCGAAGGGCGCGAATCCTGTGGACCGCTGGATTGACGCGACGCTGGAGAAGGAGGGGATTTCGCCCTCAGCGCAGGCCTCGCCCGAGACGCTGATCCGCCGCTTGAGCCTGGATCTGACTGGACTGCCCCCCACCGTCGAGGAGGTCGACGCGTTCAAAGCGGACCGTTCGGCGGACGCCTATCCGAAACTTGTGGAGCGACTGCTGGCTTCGCCGCATTTTGGCGAACGTTGGGGACGCTGGTGGCTGGATCAGGCCCGTTATTCAGACAGCAATGGTTACAGCATCGATGCTCCGCGCAGCATGTGGCCCTACCGGGACTGGGTAGTCAACGCGCTAAACGCCGACATGCCATTCGACCAATTCACTCTCGAACAGCTCGGAGGCGATCTTCTTCCAAATCCAACGCTCGAACAGCGCATCGCAACCGGTTTCCACCGCAACACCCAGATCAACGGAGAGGGCGGGATTGACCCGGAGCAGTTCCGCGTTGAGGCCGTTTTCGACCGTGTTGCGACCACCGGAAGCGTGTGGCTTGGGCTCACCGTGGGCTGCTGCCAGTGCCATGACCACAAGTTTGATCCGTTGTCGCAGCGGGAATACTTCGGGTTGTACGCGTTTTTCAATAATCAAGAGCAGGACGGACACGGCTCGACAAAAAACCCCACCATTATCATTCCAAACCTCGGTACCAACCCCAAGGAGCTCGAGCAGGAACGCAAGCAGTGGGAGGCAAAGTTAACGCAGATCATGCCGGCGCGAATCGAGTTTCTTGCAAAATGGGAGGCGGGGTTGCTTGAGCCCGCGAAGAAGAAACTCAAGCCGGAGGAGCTTAAAGCGCTGCAAGTCCCGGCGGCCAAACGCACCCTCGCCCAGCACCGGGCATTGTACGGGCAGTTCGCTTTCAATGATTCTGAATTCAAAGGAATCAACGATCGACTCATTGAGCTTGAATCCGAGGAGGCAAGCCGCGCCACCTCGCTGGTGATGCAGGAGCTCAGCCAGCCGCGAAAGACCCACCTCTTCATCAAGGGCGACTTCACGCGGCCCGCCGAGGAGGTGAGTCCGGGCACACCGTTGGTTCTGCCAAAACTCGAGCCCGCTCCAGGCACTGAGGGCCAAGGTGCGTCTCAAGCCGCTCTCAACCGGCTCGCCCTCGCCCGATGGCTGGTGAGCAGGAACCAGCCGCTGACTGCGCGCGTGATCATGAACCGGATATGGCAGCACTATTTTGGAAAAGGGCTGGTTGTGACCGAAAACGATTTTGGAACCCAGGGAACGCCTCCCACGCATCCCGAGCTGCTGGACTGGCTCGCGGTAGAGTTGATGGACCAGCAATGGCGTTTAAAGGCGATGCACCGTCTAATCGTGACTTCCGACGCGTACAAGCGCTCATCGGATGCGCGGCCCGACCTCCAAAATAAGGATCCATACAACCGCCTGCTCGCGCACCAAACGCGACTGCGGCTTGACGCGGAATTCGTGAGGGACACGTGCCTCACCGCTTGCGGTCTTTTGAACCGAACCCTTGGGGGCAAGCCGGTGTACCCTCCGCAACCTGAGGCCGCCATGACCGTGGGTCAGACCAAACGCCCATGGCTCGTCAGCGCCATTCCAGACCGTTACCGGCGTGGCCTGTACACCTTCCTTTTTCGCTCAAGCCCGCACCCCGCTTTCACCGTGTTCGACGCCCCGGACTCGTTCACCACCTGCACCCGGCGCAACCGCAGTAACACGCCGCTGCAGGCGCTGACGCTGCTCAATGACGCGGCTTTTTTTGAATTTGCCGAGGCGCTCAAAGGCGTGATCGAGCGCGAAGGCCTTGAAAAGGCATTCCAGCGCTGTGTCGCAAGACGTCCAAGTCCGGAGGAGAAGCGCGTTCTCTCCGAACTTACACCATTGCAGGCAGCCAGAACTTTGCTGAATTTGGACGAAACAATCACACGCGAGTAGACCCACAGGGCTTGATCTCCAATTCAACACCAGCTCATACGATGAATACCGACCTACTCCAAAAGGCCACGCGGCGGCATTTTTTCGAAAACTGCGCCATGGGATTGGGCTCGATCGCATTGACGTCACTGCTCTCGGAGTCGCCTGCGTTCGGTGCCGCTTCTACTGCGAATCCACTCACGGCGCAGCGCCCGCATTTCAAGGCGCGCGCGAAAAACGTGATTTACCTTTTCATGGCCGGCGGTCCTTCGCAGCTCGAGCTTTTTGACCACAAGCCGAAACTTAACGAGCTCAATGGTGAAACCATTCCACAAAGTTTCATCGAAGGGAAACGTTTCGCTTTCATGAATTCAAGCCATTCACCGAAACTGCTTGGATCACGAAGTTCATTTGCGCAGCACGGACAAGCTGGCACTTCCATCTCACATTTACTGCCCCACATTGCATCCGTGGCTGATGATCTCTGCGTTCTGCGCTCCTGCGCCACCAGCCTTTTCAACCACGCCCCGGCCAAGCTTTTCATGAACACGGGCAGCGGCCAGTTTGGCAGACCAAGCATTGGGTCGTGGGTGACCTATGGCATTGGAAGCGAGTCTGATGATTTGCCGGGATTTGTCGTGTTGCAAAGCGGGCCACGCGGGCCACGAGGCGGGGCGGTGAATTGGGGAAGCGGCTTTTTACCGACGACCTACCAGGGAGTCCCTTTGCGGGGGCAGGGCGAACCGATTTTAAGTCTTTCAAATCCACCCGGCATCACTGCCAACGACCAGCGCACGACAATCGACGCAATTCGCGCGCTCAATTCGAAACGCCTCGAGTCAACCGGTGATGCGGAAATTCAAACGCGGATCAACGCTTACGAAATGGCGTACCGCATGCAGTCGAGCGCCCCGGAATTAATCGACATTTCGGGCGAAACGCAGGCGACGCTCGACTTGTACGGCGTCGATCCGAAGACCCCGTCCTTTGCGCGAAACTGCCTGCTCGCGCGGCGTCTGGTGGAAAGGGGCACACGCTTTGTGCAGCTTTATCACACCAACTGGGACAGCCATGGCGGCACGGGTGAGACGCTCGAGAAGGATTTTCCACAGCGCTGCATCGAGATCGACCGGGGCTGTGCTGCGCTGGTGCGCGATTTAAAGTCGCGCGGTCTTTTGGAGGACACACTCGTGATCTGGGGCGGCGAGTTCGGGCGGACGCCCATGGGTGAAAATCGCGAATTCACAGGCCGCAACCATCACATCGATGCGTTCACCATGTGGTTTGCGGGCGGCGGCACCAAGCCCGGGATCTCGGTGGGATCCACAGACGAACTCGGGTTCAACGCCGTCGAGGACCGAGCCCACGTGCACGACATTCATGCGACGCTTCTGCACTTGTTGGGGCTCGATCATAAAAAGCTCACCTTCCGTTTCCAAGGGCGTGACTTTCGTCTCACTGATGTGCATGGCGAAGTGCTTCATAAAATCCTCGCATAGAAAAACCTCTGGCTGCAAAAGTTTTGCGGGTTTTCGGAGTGATTCTCGCATTGATTCTCCCGGTTACGAGCGGGTCTTCTGAAGCTGAACTTTCTGGTCGCACAATAACCAATGTTGGTTGCGCCGGCGGCACAGGCGGCCAGAGAGTAGGCTGCAATCTGAATGAACAGTTGTGCATGAGGACAGGA
>JBILLC010000107.1:0-6484 GCA_044376275.1 Chthoniobacteraceae bacterium
GCATGGTAATGACTCGATGCCGGCAGTTTCTCTATTGCAAAACCCGCAAACTTCTCAACCGGAAGAAGCACCGGCATTCCCACGTGTGGCAGCATTAGCACCCCACCTTCACCAATAAAAAGGGACCCGGCCTTCGCGAGCGGCATGCCAGCAGGAAGCTGGGCAATAGCGTGGTCGGGAAGCCTGCCGCCATCGTACCAGGTCAACCGCAGCGACGAACCTGCAGTGAACTTCGTCCCCGGAAAAATATAGCGCACAGTTTCGGCAGCCGGCCACGTGTGAGGATTCAGACCATCGTTATCCGCCGCAATACTCAGCGGCGCACTCAACCCTAAAGCGGTGAAGACAGGATCAAAAATGTGGCACCCAAAATCACCCATGGTGCCCGCTCCAAATGCCATCCAGTCACGCCATTTGAAGGGATGATAAACATCCGGAGTTGCGCTGCCAGGAATGCACTTCGATGATCTTTCCAATCACGCCCTCCTGTATGAGCCGCACCGCAGTCCGGTACTCGGACGCGGAATGAATCTGGTTGCCCATCTGAGTGCGCACTTTGGACTTCACTGCCTGCAGACGCATTTGACGCGCCTCCCATACCGTATGACTCAAAGGCTTCTGGCAATAAACATGCTTCCCCTGACGCATCGCCTCTATCGCAATCGCCGCATGCATGTGGTCCGGGGTAGAGACCACCACGGCATCAAAACTTGCACCTAACCTCGCATACATCTCGCGATAGTCTGCATACCGAGGCACCCCGGGAAACTTCTGGTCGATCTTCGCAAAACGATTCGAATCAACATCACAAAATCCAACAAACTTCGCCTTCTGATGTGAACCAACTTCGGCCAAGTCGGAAAACCCTTTGCCATCACATCCCACACCGATGATTTGGAGAGTGGAATTTTGATTGATGGCGCGAAGGATCGCGGGGAAGCCAAGCAGTGCGGAGGCACCAGACTTTAGAAACGAGCGACGCGAGGATGTCATTTTCGAGGGGGGGTATTTTGTTGTGGATCGACACTTGTCACCGCACGAGGGCCGATCTGTGTGCAAGCAAACTACTTTCGTACTACCCGAAGCCCCCCTCGTCCGGAAGCCGTTTTTTCAACAAAGCCCGCCGTTTGCGGGAAGGTCCACCACAGGGTGAAAACACAAAAACCTTTACTCCGAAAGAGCCGGCACCGGGAAGGTTCCCAATATCTTCACCAACGTGCATCGCTTTTGCAGTTGGGACAAGACCTCCTGCAAATGCGCGTCACCGACGTGACCCTCAACATCCAGAAAGAAACAATACTCCCAAGCTTTCCGGCGCGAAGGACGGCTTTCGATCTTCCCAATATTGATTCGATTTTGGTCGAATGGTTCCAATGCGCGATAGAGCGCACCAGGCTCGTGAGGAACGCTAAACATCAACGCGGTGCGATCACTTCCTGTCGCTGGCGACGGCTTCTGACCGATCACCAGAAAACGGGTGGTATTCTCGGGCGAATCCTGAATTCCGGCGTCTAAAACTGAAAGCCCATACAACTCGCCTGCGAGCTTTCCTGCGACAGCCGCAGTAGTTTCGTCGTCAGCAGCAAGTTCCGCTGCGCGCGTTGTGCTCGAAACTTCCACCCATTCCGCTTTCGGAAAGTTTGCACGCAGCCAACTGCGACACTGACCAAATGCCTGGGGATGACTGTAGATTTTCTGAACAGTCTCCCGCGTTCCTCGCGAAAGTAACTGATGCTCTATCCGCAGCAGAATCTGAGCACAAATCCGCGCCTCGCTATCGATAAACATATCCAGCGTATGATTCACCGCGCCCTCCCACGAATTTTCCACCGGCACCACTCCGTAATCGGCACGTCCACGCACAACGGCATTGAACACGTCTGCGATGCTCGCCTCAGACGCATACTTCACACTCGCTCCAAACTTTGTCCGCGCGGCTTGGTGCGTGAAAGTCGCCTCGGGCCCGAGATAAGCGATGCGCAAATCTTTCTCAAGCGCGAGCGACGCAGACATAATCTCACGATACACCGCTCGCACCGCTGGATCCGGAAGACGTCCACCAATCTTGGCATTCCGCTCCACAAGTGAACGGTACACCTGCTCTTCGCGCTCCGGCGCGTAAATCTCTAGTCCCTCCGAACGCTTGAGCTCCCCGACCTCGTGCACCAACTCTGCACGCGCATTGAGCAGCTTTAAAATCTGCTCGTCCAAAATATCAATCTGCTGCCGAATCTCAGGGAGTTTCATTGCCGGATTCAATGTTGTACTCACTTTGTGCTGTCTCTCCTGATGAAAGAGCAGGCTCATCACCTGATTCGAAATTCTCCGCGGACTCCCCTGAATCAACATTTAAGTCGGCCTCGTTGAGCAACTCCTCCCCATGCTCCCCGTTTTCTCCATTGCGCTCATCATCGTCATCACCCGGCTCGACGACGCAACCGTCCTCAATCAACTCGCCCACCTCCTCAAATTCCTCGACCTCCTCCTCATCCTCCTCCGCAAAGAAGGGATGCGCGCGCGCTGTGAGGGACGCCGACTCCGAGGACTCCATCTGCGACGACGGCGCAAACGGTCCTTTATTTTCCTCGTGCACAATTTCCACAAGCGAATCAACTGGCGCCGCCGTTACATCCTCGTCCTCAGTGCCCTCGAGTTTCTTTGCGCGTCCTTTCACCGCAGGCTTCTCCTCGGCGACTTTTGCCTTGGGAAGATCCAACCGCATTAATTCATCCGCATTAGGCAACTCCTTGGTGGATTTCAGTCCGAAATGCTCCAAGAAATACCCCGTGGTAGAATACAGAAGCGGCCGTCCCGGAACGTCCGCACGCCCGCATATCCGAACCAAACTCCGATCCAAGAGCACCGCCATCACTCCGTCCACCGCAACACCTCGGACCGCCTCAATATCGGCACGAGTGACCGGCTGTCTGTAGGCGATGATCGCAAGCGTCTCTAGCGCGGGGCCGCTCAGACGGGTGGGCTTTGCTTCGGGGAAAAGTTTGCGCACCCATGGGGCGTACTCAGCGCGGCTCACCAACGCCCAGCCATTCACTTGCTCAATCAACTGGAATGCTCGCTCCGAGGCGTCTACTTGCTGCTGCAACTCGCCAAGAGCAGCAAACACGGCATCGGCGTCCACCTGCCCGTACTCCTGAGCCTCGGGCTTCTCCGAAGACTCGCTGGCGGCCTTCAGCGCGGCGAGCAACTCCGCCACCGTGATAGGTTTGGGCGAGGCAAAAATGAGGGACTCCAGAACTTGATGCAGCGTCATAACCTTTCCTACACACGATGTAACTCAATATCCCCGAACGGCTCGTCCTGGTACGCACGCAATTGCTTGAGCCGAATCAACTCGAGCACCGCCAGAAACGTCACCACAATCTCAGCCCGCGAGACCACTGTTGCAAAAAGATCCGTGAACTTCACCGGCACTCTCGAAGACGTCACTTTCAAAACCATGTCAATCTTGTCAGAAACCGTGAAGTTCTCCTCAAAAATCTCCCGCAGGTCCTCCGTCTTGTTGAGGCGCTTCAGGATGACATTGAAGGCGTTAACCAAGTCAAAAACACTTACATCCCCCAGCGGCCGCTCGGGCGGCACCTCAAGAGAATCCGCAATTCGCGGGAACAGCCCCTCCCTCGAAACCTCTCTCTCGTGCAAATGGGCCGCCGCGTCCTTAAACTTTTTATACTCCACCAACTGGCGCACCAATTCCCAGCGCGGATCATCCGGCTCGGCCTCGTCATCCGGCGTCTGTACACTCACCGGCAAAAGACTGCGGCTCTTGATGTAGATCAAAGTGGCAGCCATCACGATAAACTCGCCCGCCCCCTCCAGATCCAGCGCCTTGAAGGCTTCCATGAACTCCAGGTACTGCTGGGTGATGCGCTCAAGAGACACCTCATAAATGTCCACCTCCTCGCGCTTAATCAAATAAAGCAGCAGGTCAAGAGGTCCCTCAAAGACCTCGAGCTTTACCTTGTATTCTTGGGCAGACATTAGTCGGACACCTTAAACAGGACTCAGGCATTAGCTCAACCTGCATTCGCGAATTGACAGCCTCCAGCCCCGTGACACGTCCCGCTCAAGGCGCGGAGGCGTCCACCGCACACCGAAACCCCGTGTGCGAAAGCCCTGTGTCGGGCGAAGTCTTCTGCCGCGCCGCCGGCCTGTAACCCTTGCAATACATGTCACTACAAAGGTACGAACCGCCCCGCCCCACCCGCTTCTGAACACCGGGTTCGTCTGGGTCAAAACTGTCAACCGGCCCGGTCGGGTTGTCTCTGGGGCTTTTGGAGTAATAATCCGACCGATACCAGTCCGCCACCCATTCCCAGACATTGCCGGCCATATCATGAAGCCCGTAAGAATTTGGAGGGAAAGAACCTACAGGAGCCGTGCCCTTGAACCCATCCTGAGCCAGGTTTTCATTCGGAAACTGGCCCTGCCAGATGTTCATCATCCAGAGCCCTTTCTCAAAGCGCTCCCTGCCCCAAGCATACGGGTTTTGCTCCAGGCCGCCCCGGCACGCGTATTCCCACTCCGCCTCCGTGGGCAGCCTCTTTCCCGCCCATTTCGCATACGCCTCGCAGTCAAACCAAGATACCTGCACCACCGGGTGGTTGCCGCGCCCTTTGATGTCCGAATCAGGTCCCTCGGGATGCCGCCAATTGGCCCCCTTCACGTAACTCCACCACTGCATGTGGTTGTTTAGCGTCTCCACCCTAGGCGGCGGGGTGAACACTATCGAGCCAGGAACCAGGTTCTCCTTGGGCGCATCGGGGAAAAGCGCGGGATCCGGGCTCTGCTCCGCAGTTGTCACGTATCCCGTCGCTTCGACAAATTTTGCAAACTGGTCGTTGGTAACCTCGTAGCGATCCATCCAAAACCCCTTGATTTTGACATCGTGAATCGGGCGTTCATCCAGCTGTCCATCGTTGGAGCCCATGGTGAACTTTCCGGGTGGAATCCACGCCATGTCGACTCCTCTGGGAGCGCGCAGCGCGCGGCGGGTTTCCTGCTCGCGGCTCACTCGGGCCGCCTCCTTCATCACCCACTTGGCGGAGAGAGCGCCTCCGGCGACAACGATGCTCACAAAAATAATCGAGGTACGGGTGGCGGGCTTCATGAAATTGGGCGTGCGGTGAATCTAAGCGACATGGAACAAGGTGAAACAAAATTTATCTTGGCCGAGCAACAAACACTTATGAATGCCAAGGGTTGCGATGAAGCCGTTTAAAACTAAAAAGCGGGGGGTGGTGGCCTGTTACAAATTCAACCTGCGAAACACCCCTAGCCCCATACCTGTTCCGATACTTTTTCGCAGACGCCGTCCCTCAGAGAATCCGTTAATGCTGAGGATCGTGATCACCCTAAACCACCGCTCATTTTGAGGGGTTTAGGGCGGTGACCCTAACGAAATTTAAACCGAAAGCGGACATGTGGATATCCCCAGCAAAAACCGACTGAAAGTGCTTATTTACAGTTATTTCACTCATCTAAGCGTTTTTTTCTAATTTCTGCATTTCCGTTTTTGCGCCGATTTACGCGGAAAGCTTGTCCAAATTTGCCCGACACTATCGATGCCGCCACATCAACACAGGCATCAGTGCCCCAGCCCTGGGGCCCGCACTGCTGCACAACGGGAACGAAACGGTCATCCTCCGACCCACCCTAAAATTTTAACTCAATAGAAACGCTGCCGCCGAAAGTACGCCTTCTGGAGTCGGTCTGCTGGTCAAAGTTGAGCCTCAACTGCGTGCGATCGGTCAGCGCCAACTTGCCAACCAGTCCAACCTGAACTGCGTCCGCGGCCCCCCTTGTCGCAGAGAATCGCGACCGAACCTCGGAGGCCCCAATCGCGATATCCCCCTCGCGCCTATTCATATCAAAATGATGAAGCCAATTCAGACTGACTCCGAAGCGACCCAAACGCCCGAACAATTCCATCCAGCGCGAAGCCTCCACTCCGAGTCTTCCAACGTACGCATGCTCCGTCATTCTCCCCACGGATGCCTCCGCCCCCCCCGCGACTTGGCTCTCGCTGAATGCCCTGCCGTAGTATGACGAGTGTATAAGGTGCGCGGAAGGGACTAACGTGTACTTTCCACTCCCGCCCACGATCGGAATCGCCATCCCGAAATGTAGCACGCACTCAGGATTCTCGATGCGCGCACTCGCGACTCCGAATCCCCCAATGTCACGTCGAACCGTAGTTTCAGCCCTCCCATAGCTGATGCCCGCGTCAAACACCGCACGCCCCGCAGGCACCTGAAAATACATGCCACCATGCCACGAATCGGCGCTCACTCTTCCACTGGCGATGGTGAAGTCCCCATGACCAACTCCAGCCGCCCCGATCATTCCAAGCCTGATCCTGCCAATCTGCCGTTCGACTCCCGTCAGGTTTCCGGCACTGCTTCCATTAAACCCCGGCAGGCCTCTTGATGCATCGCCATCTCTGGTTTCATTCGCTCCGTACACT
>JBILLC010000108.1:0-6477 GCA_044376275.1 Chthoniobacteraceae bacterium
TTCATGGCTTTTGTAATGATTTCAGTGGGAACTTCTCTTTTGAGAGGCCCGCGCTCAGGCGGCACCTTCCACCGTCACCGTAGCGTTGGAGACCACGAAATCAAGGGCCTTGCTGGTGAGAATATCAGAGCGCACCTGGGCAAACGCCCGCCGCTTGCGCATCTCCTTCACCACCCGGTCGACAGTCATGTCGTTCTCACGCGCAGCCGCCGAGATCCACCGCATCATCTCGTTACTTGTCACCTCAATATTTTCCGACTCAGCGATCTTGGTGAGGATGAATGAGCCCTTCACCCGGTTGCGCCCAGTCTGCGAGGCGGTGGAGACCAATTCCTTCTCGTTTTCCTTGAGAATATCCTCGCTGATCCCGCGCTCTTGGTTGGCCTTGACCATCTCCCGCAAAACCCGGTTGGACTCGGCGCGCGCAAGATCCTCAGGCAACTCGCACTCAACCTTCTCGAGCAGAACACTCATCACCCGGTCACGTTTGACTGATTCCACCTCTGACTTTTTGCGCGTGTCCAAGTCCTTCTGGACCAACTCCCGCAGATCGGCAAGCGTTTTGCCCTCAAGAAAACTGGCAGCAAACTCATCATTAAGATCGGGCAACTCCCTCTTCTTAATCTCCTTCAAGGTAACGTCATAATCAACCGTCTGCCCAGGCAACCCTTCAATCGGAAAGTCGGCAGGCACCTCGATCTGAAACTTGCGATTCTCGCCTTTCCTCGCACCCACAAGGTTCTGACAGAAACCGGGAAAAAAGGCCTCTTCTGTCATGCGGATCCAAAACCCTTCGTTTTCACCCAGAATTTTTCCGAGCTTCGGAAACGCCTCATGCAGGGGGCTTCCCCCGATGGTGCCCTTGTAATCAACCACCACGAAATCATCCATTGCCGCGCCGCGATCCTCGGTGATGTCGACGAAATCCGCACGGCGCTCACGAAGGTTCTCCAGAGCGGCGTCAACATCCTCCGGTTTAACCTCATCGCTTGGAACCTCAATCGCGACTCCCTTGTATTCGGGAAGCTCAAACTCAGGCACGGTGACCAGCGTGGCAGAGAAGGAGAACGCCTTGTCCTCGCTAAACTGCACGTCATCGACGTTTTTCACCTCAATGATCTTGAGCCCCTTTTCACGGACGGCGTCATCCAGAGCCTGCGAGAGCATCACTGACTCCAGCTCTTCGGCGATATCCTTCTGGAAGCGCTTCTCCACCATGCTACGGGGCACTTTACCCGCACGAAACCCAGGAATTTTTGCTTCCTTCGTGATCTTTGCGACAATCTGTTCACGGGTCTTGGAGACCACTTCCGGGCCAACCTCCACTCGGATACTGGCCAGACAATTTGGTAGAGCTTCAACGACAACATTCATAAATCTGTAAAAAAGGGGTAGGAACGATATCCACTCCAGAGATTTTGCAAACGCCCAATTGCCACAATTTGCGCGCAGGATTCACATTACTGCCCCTCAACCTGCCGCACCCCAATTCCCCGCCCTGCTCAGAGGGACTCGGGCAGCAGGGTCAAAGCAGAACTTGAGCCGCCTTCGAGCTCTGTCCGCTCTCCCCTATCACAGGCGCCCTGTCACAGGCGCCCGGCACTGGCTCCCTCTCTGTCCTGATGCCGCGTCCTGTCACCGCTGCCGCTTGCGACCGGTGAGCTGTGCATATTCATCGTCAGTCAATGGCGCTTTCTCCACCCAGGCACGAGCTTCGTCCGGATTTTTTGAAAACATTTCACGGGCCACCCGCTCGAGAGCGGCCGCCCTCTGCACAGTCGCCTTGGGATCAATCTTGAAAGCACACTCCGCGGCCGCCAACGGATCCTTCGAGGCCGTGGCGTCCACATACCCGCGCGCTGCGGCTGCGTAATCAGGAGTCCCCACAAGCGATTCCATCCGCGCCGTGGCCGCCGCAAAATCCTTCTCGGCCTGATGCCGAACACTCGCCGCAAACGCCGCATCACGCGCAACCCCTGCGGGCAGGTCGGCCGCGTTTTTCTCCAAATCACGTCCAAGGCGGATGGCATCCTCCCGTGGCAAAGAGGCGATGGACTCGGAAATCTGGGGGTGCTCCTTCAGATCAATACCCGGCCACTGGGCAAGCTGCGCGAGAGCTGCGATGCGTGTCGGACCCGCAGGCAGAGACTCGGCATAGCGGATCGCACCGCTGGGGTCCGCCCCCGAGGATGCAGATGCAATCATCGACTGCATGGCCGCCCGCGCAGCCGTTGCAGCGGAGGGCGTATCGGCAATAAGAGGCGCGATGGCGGCAAACTCCTCGGGCGAATACTTGGCGATACTACCAACCACCGATGCGGTGGCCCGCTGGGAATCAGCGGGCAGTGTAAGGATCCACGTCACAAAAGCCCTGGGCTCGCGCTTGGCGAAACCGCCCAGCAGCGTGTCGGCCTGAAAACGCAGCGAGGCGTTTTGAAGCCAAAGTTGCGCGGCCATTTGCGGCGCGATCTCGGCAAAACGACGGGCAGCAAATTGAAAATCGAACCGCATGCGGCGGAAAAAATCCGGGTTGTTTGCCTCGGCGGTGAGAAGCGTCTGGAGCAGGTCGGGGTTCATACGCCCAATTTTCTCCATCACGGCGAGCCGGACATCGGCGGGTGAACCGCCATCGCGCTGTATTCCCTCATAGAGCTCATTGAGCGTGCGCGGCGCAACAAAGGTGTCGGATTGTTTCACTGCTCGCTCGGCAGCCGGCAAAAGTTCTTCGGGCGCGGAACCCTCATCCACCTTGGCAACCGAACCATCGTTCGAAACATCAAGTGATCCAAGCCGAACTTCAACAGCTTTGAGCGGAGGCGCAGCGACACTCGAAGCGGTGCTCGAAACAGAGTGCGTTTCCGGCGAAAACATGCGCCCTGCAAAAAATCCCGCGATCCCACAGGCAAAACTTGCGAACAAGAAAAGTGGACGGTTCATGCGCTTAAAACAAAAACGCTGCGTGGCTGCATTGGCGGGCGGGCGACACTCACTTTGCCTTGATAGGTGCAAGACGCTGCTGGAGTGCAGACTTCTGAGCGTCTGTGATTGGAAGCGATTGAATCATCTCGGCACGCGAAGAGCCGCGTCCGAACCCAAAAAAGCGATCAGACATCAGCGACGCGAAATAATCGATTTTCGTAGCCTCGGATCCGAGCGTTACGCCCGCATCAATGGCGGCCTGCTCGCTGCCCCATGTGCGGGACTGGTTCCACGCGTCGACCATCACTGCACTCAGCACACCCTGCCTGAATGCGCCTTCGGGCAAAGAATCAATCCACCCAACCGCTGCAGCGCGATCACGCTGAGCGAACACCCACCAAGTGCCCACTGCCGCGGAGCGCATGAATTCATCGTTGGTTTGCCTCTCGGCAAAACTCACAGCGGCATCGATGCCCTGCCTCTGAAAACGGGTGATCGCCTCGTCGGAGTGCATCCAAGAGGCCTTTTCTTTTTCACCAAGCGAATCAAAAAAACGCGAGGCCGCATCCGGATTGCTGGCGCGCATTTCGGACAGAGTCGATTGAATGATGCTGCTCACCATTGAAGGGCGCGGACCGCCTCGAGGGCCGCCGCGTCGACCCTCGCGCCCGGGACCGCCCTCCGGCTGATCGGCGGGCGCAAGTTTCTCGATGTCAGCCCCCAGTTCGCGCACCAAAGCAAGGGCGGCGCCTGGATCACTCGTGGCCGTTTGGGCGAGGGCCGTGCCGAGGATGCGACTCATGCCCCAGCCTCCAGGCAAATCTTTGAGAAGCTCGGGCTTTTCCCGCAGAACGCCCGCCATTTCCTTAAACGAGCCCTCCGACTTAAAATCTCCCTCCCGAAGAAGATTACCCCACACCTGACCCCGCTTGGCCTGCTCAATTTCAGATACCGCGCGGAGCGCGTCGGCTCCATTCTTCTGAGCAATCGCGGCGATCGCAGAAGCCATAGTGCGCGGATCATCGAGTTTTTTGCCAAGCTCAAGGGCCCGCATCGGATCCTGCGCCGCAAGACGCGCAGCGATGGTTGCACGCAAAAACTCGTCTCCCTCCTTGCCCCTGGGCAGCGCCTCGATCAAGGCCGCCGCCTGATCCGCTGAGAGCTCCTTCGCCATCCGCGCAATCCAGATCTGAATCCCAGGCGCATATTCCTCATCTTTGGGACGCTTGGCCGAGATGCGCCCAAGCGTCTCAACCTGTTGCTCGAGGGAAAGTGTTTCGAACCCCGAAAGCTCAGACGCGTTGAGCGGCACGGCTGGCGAAGGATTTTGCGTATCCGGCGCAACTTCACCCTGAACAAGAGCAGAGGCTTCGGACTGAATTTTGGCCGCATCGCAGGCGCGTCCTACCGAAAAGAAATTTGCAGCGGCACCGATCCCAGCTCCAATCAAGAATGAAGCGCACCATGCGACGAGGGAACGGGTAGGATTGCTCATGGGAATTGCGCCACCTTGCACGGCAGTCCAAGTCAATCACGACGATGCCGTTGTTTCAACTGCAGCCTAGACGGGAATTCGCCTCAGCCTCGACGCATTGCCGGTGATCGAATACCCGCAGCGCGTCTCCGCATTGCGTCGCACCCCGCAATGTGAACTAAGACGGGTCCGCTTCCGGCGATGCCGCAGACTGCTGCCGGCGGCTCTCGATTTCTTCGTACAATTTGATAAAGCCGAGCACGAGCAAGAGCGGCCTCAGTGCGATAAACAGCAACCGCACGATGCCACCCACCGGCAGCAAGGTGAGAATCAAACCCGCGCCGAAAGCTGCACTCACGGCTTTTGTGGGCTCCTTGCGCGTGTAGTTTTCGACGCTTGCGATCAACGGATCCAATGAAGCATTGGGAGCAGGGGGGGCGGAGTTTGGTTCCTGTGCGCTCATAGATCTTCTATTTCTTTTCTGTTTAACGTCTTTAAGCAACTCTGGAATGCCTGTTTTCTCAAACCAAGCCACACGGCGGGTTTAAACGGCGCAATCGAAAGGCGCCGGTGAAGCCCGTTTTCCCAAGACAACCACCACCATGCAACCACTCGTGCTGTTGAACTGCGTCGGGCTCACCCCGCGGCACCTAGGGGCGCACACACCCAACCTGTCCCGCCTGGCGAGGGAGGGATTCGCCCGCCCGCTCGCGCCGGCCCTGCCCGCGGTGACCACCACCGCCCAGGTTTCGATGCTCACCGGCGTCGATCCCAGCCAGCACGGAATCGTGGCGAACGGCTGGTATTTTAGGGACCTCAACGAAATCCTGCTCTGGCGTCAAAGCGAGAAACTTGTTCTGGCCCCGCACGTCTGGGAGGGACGCCCATGGAGGGTCCTCAAACACTTTTGGTGGTACGCCATGAACGCCGGCACCGCCGCCATGGTCACTCCACGCCCCGTCTATCACCACGACGGCAGCAAATCACCGGACTTTTACGCGTGGCCCCCGGACCTGCGAACAACCCTCCTCCAAAAACACGAGACTTTCCCACTCTTCAACTTCTGGGGACCCACCGCCGGACCGGCAAGCACCCGCTGGATTGCGGAGAGTTTCATCACCGCCTGGGAGCACCAAAAACCGGACCTCGGATTGTGCTACCTCCCCCATCTCGACTACGACCTGCAACGCCACGGCCCCGAGGGCGGGCATCTCGCCGGTAATCTCGCTGAAATCGACGCCTGCGCGGGGAGAATCATCGACCACGCGCAGTCCCGTGGCGCGCAGGTGATGATCGTCAGCGAATACGGTATCGCTCCAGTGCAGGATGCCGCGTTCCCGAACCGCGCGCTCCGCGAAGCGGGCTTGCTTTCCGTGTCCACGAATGCAGCGGGCGAATTGATCGATCCCGGAATGTCAAAGGCGTTCGCCGTGTGCGATCATCAACTTTCTCATGTCTACGTGAAAAATCCAGCAGACCTCTCGAAAGCGCGAGACTGTCTCCAGAACCTTACCGGCGTAGAACGCGTCTACTCCGGCAAAGAACGCGGCGAACTCGGGCTCGAGCATCCGCGCAGCGGCGAACTCATTGTCACCGCGAAACAAGGCTGGTGGTTCGCCTATGATTACTGGCTGAACAATGCGCTTAAACCCGACTTCGCGCAGTCCGTCGAGATTCACAAAAAACCAGGATACGATCCGCGTGAACTGTTCTTTGACCCAAACGGTGGGAAATTTCGCGCCGCGAAAGCGCTTTTGCGCAAGAAGCTGGGAATGCGTTACATTCTTGCGCCTTGTCCTCTGGATGCGCGCTTGGTGAAGGGCAGCCACGGACTCGCTCCACTCGCACCCGAAGACGGCCCTGTCCTGATCACTTCAAACCGCGCACTGGAGGCTCTCGAGCCCGAACATCACCGGGATGTCGCAAGGCTCATTGTGGCAGCGCTGGCCTGATACTGCGTGATCTCGTCAACCGAACGCAGCAACGCAGAACATCACGTAAGCGCAGTGCCATTGCACGTGAGCCCTCCACCACTGCTCACCCATCCCGTCAGTGTTTCAGCTCCATTGCAGTCAGGAAGAACG
>JBILLC010000111.1:0-6401 GCA_044376275.1 Chthoniobacteraceae bacterium
TCCGCTTTTTTCATGAGCAACTGCGCGACAACGCCGCGGAGCGAATTTGAAAGCATGGTGCGCACCTGCGACTGTTGATCGGAAGGGAAGACGTCGATGAGACGATCGACCGTCTTACGTGCATTGTTGGTGTGAAGCGTTCCAAATACGAGCAATCCAGTCTCGGCGGCTGTGAGTGCGAGGCTGATGGTTTCAAGGTCGCGCATCTCGCCCACGAGCACAATGTCCGCATCCTCGCGGAGCGCGGCTTTGAGTGCTACAGGAAAGCTCGGAGTGTGGTCGTGTACTTCGCGCTGGCTCAGCACCGAGCGTTTGTTCGGGTGCACGAATTCGATTGGCTCTTCGATGGTGACGATGTGGCGCGAGTAGTTGGTGTTGATGTAGTCAACCAATGCCGCTAGCGTTGTTGATTTACCCGAACCAGTGGGGCCTGTTACCAAAACGATGCCGCCTCGCAGCTTTCCAAACTCTTTGATCACCTCTGGCACGCCCAGTTGTTCGAGGGTTAGGATTTTGGTCGGAATGATACGGAATACACAGCCCAAGCCGTTTGCCTGTTTGAGATAATTGCAACGGAAGCGGGAGGTCTCGTCCATCTGGTAGGCAAAGTCCAGATCCCCGATTTCCAAATAGCGAGCCCAGCGTTCCGGGCCGCTGATCTCACTCATCATGTAGGCCATCTCCTCGTACGTCAGGGCTTCCTCACGAATCGGAACCACCGACCCGTGTTGACGAATTTTTGGCGGGGCGCCTTCCGCCATGTGAAGATCTGAACCGCCAGAGCTGACGAGGACTTGGAAAAACTGGTCGATGTATGCCATGGGATGGATGGTGGAAATGTGGTTGGGAGGATTTTGGGAGCGATTTGCTTTTGACGCGGTTAGCGGCCGACGAATTTCTTGAACAACGATTTCTGCTCGCAGCGTGCGTAGGCCTCGTCTCCGCTGATGATGCCGGCTTCGACTAGTTCCATGATCGAGTCGTCCATGAGCTTCATCCCAGCCTTGCGCCCCGTCTGTATGACCCCTGGAAGCATGAAGGTTTTGCCGTCTCGGATCAGATTGCCGACTGCTGAGTTGTTCGTGAGAACTTCCAATGCCAGCACCCGCCCGGTGCCGTCCTTCCTTGGGATGAGTTGCTGCGAGATGATGCCTCTCAGCGATTCGGACACCATGACGCGAATCTGGTCCCGCTGGTCGGACGGAAATACGTCCAGAACCCGGTCAAGGGTTCGTGCTGCATTCCCAGTGGTCAGCGTTCCGAGCACCAAGTGGCCCGTTTCCGATGCGGAAATTGCGAGCTGGATCGTCTCCAAATCCCGCATCTCACCGACCATGATGACGTCAGGGTCTTCACGAAGCGCACCGCGCAGGGCTGCCGCAAAGCTCTTGGTGTGTGTGCCAACTTCCCGTTGCGTCACGTGACATCCCGCCGAGGGGATCCGGTATTCAATCGGGTCCTCAAGTGTGATGATGTGGTCTCCACGGTTCTGGTTAATCTCCTCGACGAGGGCCGCAAGCGTAGTGGATTTTCCTGACCCCACGGGCCCGGTGACCAGTACAAGACCGTTATGGTATTGAGTAAGGGCTTTGAGCGATTCGGGAAGGCCCAAGTCGGCGATGGTCCGCAGTCGGTTGTAGATGATCCGGAAGACCAGATCGGTGCCGAGCCGCTGCTTGACCACCGAGGTTCTGAAACGACCGTACGCGGCCTCGTAGGCGAAATCGATGTCGCCCCGTCCCGTTACCTGCGCCGCTTGGTCCGGGGTGAGGAAACTCATCGCGAGCATCCAAGTGTGCTCGGGCTGTAGTGTCTCCGCGTCCGGGAACATTGGCTCAAGGTTGCCATTGCGACGCCAAGTAGGTGCGGCTCCGGTGCAGAGGTGAACGTCTGAAGCGTCGGCCGATTGAGCGTACTGCAGAAACTGATCGATGTGATAGAGCTGTGTGCCGTTGTAGATGTAGGGGGTGACGGCGGGCGCTTCGGCTACCGGTGCTGAGGTCTCGTCCATAGGTTGTGTGAAAGGGGGCGGCTTAAGGGGATCGGCTGTTGGCGTGTATTTCTTCAGGAAATGACTTAAGGGGGGGTGAAGCTGGGTTGGGAAATCAAGCGTCGCCTGGGTGGCGTTTAATAGGCGGGGTTTGGCGGGGGGAGCGCAAGCGAAATTCCCATTGGCGCTTGGACTGATCCGGAGCTAACAGTGGGGAGACGTCGGATCGGCGGCTGAAGATGGCCCTCGAGGACTGTGGCGTTGCTATGCAGCCCCAGGCGGTGGTCTTTTGGGGCGTAAGGCTGGCGAACCCGTTTGGATTGGGTGCTTCCCTTACGGCGCCACTTGTCGTCTTCCCAATTTTAAGATTCACTGCAACTTTCGTTTCTCAGGAAACCCATAGCCGCTCCAGCAATGTCCAACACTTCCTCCGGTTCCGATTCGACACGATTGTCATCCCCCGATCCCAAAACGTTGCGCGCGGGTGACCGGATTGCGGATGTTTATGTATTGAAGAGCGTCCTGCATTCCGAGGAATCTGAACCTGCGGTTTGGCTTGCGGAAGACGAGGTGTCCGGCGACGAGGTGGCGCTGCACTTTGCGCCGCCCGAGGTGGTCGGCGATGTTCGCTTGCGCGAGAGCTTGAAGGCTGAGGTGCGCCGCACCCGGCAGATGATTCATCCCAATATCCTCCGGGTCCGAGATTTGGTGAGCGAAGATAACGCTCTCGCAGTAGTCACCGATTCATTCAATGGCGAGACGCTCCTGCAAAAAGTATCTCGTGGACCTCGCGGATTCATGGAGGCCCAGGAGCTGCAGCCCTTGTTACTGAACGCTCTTCGCACGCTTTCCGACGCGCATCGAGCCAACTTGCTCCACCGCAACCTTAGCCCCGCGAGTATCGTAGTCACTCAGGACGGGCGGACTTTGCTGACTGGGTTCGGCGTCTCCCGACTGATTGCTGATGCAGTCCAACGGGCTGGAATCAGGACGCCGGCGGCCCAAAAGGCCTACGCCTGCACCAGTCCGAATATCGCAAGCGACGGGTTGGCTGGCATCTCGGATGATTTGTACTCATTTGGGGCGACACTTTTTCAGGCTTTGACGGGGCGGCCTGTCTTTTGGGGCACGGATATCGTGCAGAAAATTCTTTCAGAAAGAGCGCCCTCGGTCTCAGAAGCGAGGTCTGCTGGCAAGATTTCCGGTCAACCTCTTTTCCGGAATTGGGAAAAGGTGGTGGCGTCGTGCCTTTCGAAAGATCCCTCTGAGCGTCCAACTTCAATGTCGGACCTTGGGGTCCAGCTGGGGTTAACCGGCGAGCAAAAAGCTGCCGAGCCTGAAGCGGCGGCTGCTGTTGCAGCTGCAGCTTTGTCGAAGGCCGAGCCTGAAGTTAGCGGGGAGGCTGAAGCCGAGTCGGCCGATTTAGAAAAATCTCCGGCTCAAGAGGAGGCGCGCGAGGAGTTGGATGAAACGCCAGAGTCTGATCCAAACGAGCGGTACTCTGCGTCGCCACGCCCGATTGACGGAGCTGAGAGGGGCAACCGCACTGCATTGCTCGCGGGAATTTTGCTTCTGGCCGCTGCCGCAGGCGTTTGGGTCGGAACGAACGTCCTCATGAAACAGGAGGAGGAAATCGAGTTTGAGCCTGACAAGGCAGAGAAGCCGGCTGCAGTAGCCAAATCGGAAGATCCTCCACCCATGCGTTTTGTGCCGCCTCCGGCGCCCGGGGCTGAGGATGAGCATTCTTTGCGGCCCGGGCTGCCGCTCAAACCAAAACGCAGTGCGGAGAATCCGAATGAGGTCGAGGCACCTGACTCTGCCACGCCTGTGACCGTCGAGCCTCCAGCCATATCCGTTCCGCACGGAGCCACTGCGCCGCGTTCAGCTGGAAAACATACGGTCGAGCAGGAAGGTCCGGCCCCCGATGCCTCAAAGTCTCAGCTCTCAGCCTCTAACTCTTCAATGGAAGCACCTGTGGCAGGTGAACGAAAGGCCCTTGATTCCGCGTTATCCAAGAAAGAAAAAGAGGCACTCGCTCGGGCAACTGCCGAAGCCGAGGCGCGCGCGAAGGACATGTTGGAAAAGGCGACAGCAAACCCCATCGGACAGATATCGAAAGGAGCGAAGCCAGTTCAATCGACTCCCGCGGACCGTGAACGACTGGTCAGCATGCACAAGGCCGAGATGGATCTTTATGAGGCACGCCGCACTCTCGCGTTGGCGCGTGGCGAGCAGCCTCCACCGGCTCCAGCACCGTTGCCACCGGACACCACTGCGGCAACCGGCGGGATCGTTGAAAACTCAATCGGAATGCGCTTCGCACCCGTTGGTAATGCACTTTTCTCGGTCTATGAGACGCGGGTCAAAGACTACGCCGTTTTTATCAAGGAAACCGGCCACATGAAGAATCGCTGGCGCAATCCAGGGTTCGATCAAACCCCTGACCATCCTGTGGTGATGGTTAGTTGGACGGACGCGATGTCCTTCTGTCAGTGGTTGAGTGACCGGGAGCACGCCTCTGGTGCTTTGCCTGCCAACGAGTTTTACCGGCTGCCTTCCGATCTGGAATGGAGTTATGCGGCGGGGCTGAGCGAGGAGCGAGGCCTCACTCCCGAGTTGCGCGATATGGGCGCGCTGGATGTCTATCCATGGGGCCGCGATTGGCCGCCCAGGAAAGGGACCGGCAACTACACGGGAGAGGAAACGGGCTCCGATGTGGCCATTGTGGGGTTCAATGACGGTTTCCCGTACACGTCTCCGGTCGGGAGCTTCAAGCCCAACGACAAAGGCTTGTTTGATATGGGTGGTAACACATGGGAATGGGTGCTGGATACATGGAATCCAAAAGCCCGATCCCGTGTGCTCAGGGGCGCCTCCTGGTTCCAAGGGTCGCTTCAGTTAAGCCTGCTCACCTCCTGCCGCGTGCATTCAATGCCTGACAGGGAGACGGACAACTACGGGTTCCGCGTGATCCGTACGAGCGCACCGGCGAAGACTCGGTAGGCTGGGTGGCAAGTTCTCATCCTGCCCAAGTCATACTGCGTAAATTTGGGGTGGGCGTGGGCGCGAATGTACGGGGCGTTCGGAGTCCACCCCCCGATCGGCGTTACGGAATTTCCCGTCGAATTTTCAACAGTTCATCGAGCTGCTCTGGCTCGGTGACGGGAGCTTTGCATGTGAAATCTTCACAGACGTACGCGGCCGCTTTTCCGTCTACCAAACCCATGGATGAAATTTGCGCAAACTTTTCCCCGAGTCCAGTTTCCACTACTCCGGCGCGCGCATGCAAAACCAGCGCATCCCCAAGAAAGTGCTTTCGAACTGCCTTCAGTAGTGCCCGGGTATCAGCGCTGGAGAGGTCCCCTGCGATGACAATCTGGCGCGGAGTTTCCACGCTCGGCATGAGGTTGCAGAGCATCTGAGGCATCGCTGTCGGGGCCTTCAGAAGCAGCGGTGTGAAGGCAGCGATGGTTGCACGTGCCTGATTCTGGTATCGCTCGTTCCCAGTAATGTTCGTGAGACACCTTAAATTGCGGGCGGAGATGGAGCTTACTGAAGGTTCGGCTGAATCGTGGTCTTCCTTGAGCTGGATCAACACACTTGGATCATTCGCACCACTGCTAAAATAGCCGCCGTCTTTTGAATCCCAAAAAAGCCGGTCCTGCGTTGCTTGCAGCTCCAACGCCCATTTTAACCAGTCGAGGTTGAAGTCTGACTGATACAGATCCAATAACCCTTGGATCAGGAAAGCATAGTCCTCCGCAAACCCGCCCACTGCGCTACGGCCTCCGCGGTAAGATCGATACAGCAGCCCGTCCGCGAAGAGATTCTTTTTGATAAACCAAGCCGCTGACTGGGCTGCAGCCACATATTTCTCCTCGCACAAAACGTTCCCGCCGCGAGCGAAGGCCGAAATCATGAGTCCGTTCCAGGAAGTCAAAATCTTATCGTCGCGGTGCGGTTTCGGTCTTTGGGCCCGTGCGCTCAGCAGGGTTGCCTTGCAGCGCCTCAGGCGGGTCCGCACCTCGGAATCGACCATCGCGAAGCGGGCTGCCGCCTCGCTGATGGATAGCCTGCGAATCAACGTGTTCTTGCCCGCAAGTTCCCCATGCGGATCGCTGCCTCGCGGTGAATTCCCGTTCGGTTCCACCCCAAACATCACATTGAAAAAATCCGCATCCGCACCGAGCAGCTGCTCAATCTCGCCTTGAGTCCAAACGTAGTAAGCGCCTTCTCCATGCCCGGGCTTGCCGACTTCAAACAACGAGTCTGCATCCTCCGCTGAGTGGAATCCTCCGGTTGAATCGGTCATCTCCGAGAGTACATAATCCAAGGTTCTGCGAGCTGTTTCGGCAAACTCAGAGTCCTCGGTGAGCTGATATGCATCTAAATTTGTACAAGCTAGTTGCGC
>JBILLC010000112.1:0-6391 GCA_044376275.1 Chthoniobacteraceae bacterium
GGGCAACAGTGCCTCCCACCTTTGGATCTGGGTGAGGAGTGTGAGGAGGGGTTGGCAACTCCTCCGCGCTTTTATATTCTCCCTCTTCTTTCTTTTTCTTTCTAAAGTGGTGTAGAGGGTCCTCACACTCCTCAACTTGGATCGGCGCCTTGATCCAGTACGTCTGAAGGCGTGTGTCTTTGGTCAGCCCAAGCTTGCGAACCCTCCCTGTGCCATCGTCAGCAAGCTTACTTAGATAGGTTCCGCATGCGCCAGGCCAAGACAGCAAGCTTCGTGCTGCATGTGCGCTGTCTTTCTGTTGATCGGTTAGTCGTGCCTGCAATTGATTGGCAGTTCCGTGCCATCCAGTTTCGCCCTGATCTGACACTTCAAAACACAGATTTTCCCCGTAGAAAATCTCCAGCAGTTTTTCTTCGGGAGACAGTCCCTGAATGAGACGGACAAGCTCTTCATCCCAATGGCAAACAAGTCGCCCTGTCTTTGGATCTTTCCATTCAGCGAGATCGAGGTCGTCCAGCTCTTTAAGAAAGCCAGGCAACGCGTCGACGACTTTTTCCCTGATCAGCGGTAGATTACCCGCGAGGCCTTCAGGCAAAGGAGATGCACACGTTTTAAGGATGATGATCTTATCCGCAAGGGTTCTGTCGAGTTCTGGCAAGACTCGCAGGTGATGTGGTGGATCACTGTTGACGGCGATCATTAACGCTTGCACAGGCGCGCACTGGATCGAGTTTGTGCCCTTACCCTCTACAGACACACTTCCGGCAAAAAGGGTGGCCTTGATGAACTGAGCGAACTCCGTTCTGGCAGAACGGTCTCTTGCTGCAGCATCGTCATCCACCGTCAACAGTTCAGCTCGCGCAAGGTCGCTGTTAAAACGCGTCTGTCCGCTGAGGTATTTGTAAGCACTCGCAGAACGCCCCCCAAGAGAAAGTTTCACGATTTCTACGAGAAGACTTTTTCCATGGCCAGCGTCACCCGCGACGACCAGAGCAGGCAGCTGATTTCTTTTCCCTGATAGCACAGCCCTACGCGCACGCTGGAGCCACGCTAGGAAGTTCCGGTATTGCGGTTGGTCGCTGCCTCCCAGCAATTTCACGACAAAATCACGCACAAAGCTACCATCTCCTGGTCGAGCTTCAATTATCGTGGGTCCTTTCGTGACCAGAAATTTGTCGCCATTGAACGAGTGAACTCCTTTACGGTAGCCCGCAATCTCCCCTACAAACGACACATGCTGCTCCAATCTAATTCGACACGTTGGACAGTCTTCGGATTTTGGATCAACACCATAGAGTCGGAGATGTTTCACCACGTCTGTCTCTCTCGTGAGGGGTATGAAATCGTTCGCGGATTTCATAAAGTACCCAGACTTTCCTGCGTAAAAAAAGTCAGCGATCACACCATTAAATCCATGTTTTTTGGCGTGATAGACCAGCGTACCAAAACCAATGCGCGCAAAAGGTGACGAATCTAATAGCAGCGCATACTCCCCCTGGCACTCCTCTGGAGACCAGGCTGAGAGTAACCTAATTGCGCTTTCATTACTCCCCAGTGAGTTGCGTACACTTGCGCTTATTTTGAGCCAGTCTGAGTAATCGGGCCTTGATGGAATACTCCGCAAAAGCGCCTCTACTACACACTCCTTTGGAGTTGCTACTCGAACATCACAACCCTCCCTGCTCATGGGATCGGCACTACAGTTGTCCGGGTCGTCATCGTCTGCAGGGGAATGACGATCGACATCCAGCGGCAGTGCGTGTTCGTTGATAGACGAGTCGGGGTCGTGTGAAAGATAGCAAAGGCGCAGTAAATCAGATGCTGCAGGATCAGCTTGCGCGCCAAATTTTGAGCGCACGTAAGCTTCTACTGCCTTGAAACTGCGGCGATGCTGTCGCCTCATGTCAGTCTGTATGCCTCTCGAAAAAGGCACCCTGAAAACAGGCTTCAGGCCGTCACCTGATGGTGAAGTAAAGACCGTGACTACATGCGGGTCGCGCTCAAGCTTTAAGCGCAGCGTTTGTAATCCAGATCCTAGAGCATCGAGGTCAATCGCGAGTAGTCCTGTCGCTTCACTTGGGTTGAGGCGATCGCCAATAGCGCTGAACGTCACAGCAGGCAATTCAGACTTCAGACTTCGAATCGCACTCTTCCCATTTAAACCACCACCAGCCGTTCGGTAAGCTGTTCGAATCGATGCTATTAGCGAATTAACCCGCGCTGAAGGCTGTTGTATTTCCTTAACAAAATCGGCGAGGTGAATTGTTTCACCGCCCTTGTCGGCATGGTTTCTGAATCGCATCATTCGTGTGCTCCCTAGGAGCGACGGTCCAGAATCCAATCTATCCGGAGAGTCGGTCTCGTGTCTCTGGGATACAGGTGCCTCGCATGCGAGGAGCGCTCTCAATTCGCGCAGGATGGGATAGGAACCGATTGGCTGTCCTTTAATCGTGGAGGCGGAGTTAAGGGCTTGTTCGCCTCGTCCCGCATCCATACTTCCGGCTTTTTGGGTACAGACCATGTTGGGTAATGGCACCTGAGCGCCACTCATGGATTTGTTTAAGTTGCATTCGTCCAGCTCGGCTTGTACCAGTTCAGAAGCCAGTGAGGTGTCGTCCACTGAAACTGGGATTGAAAGCGGGGCCACTGCAATGGCTCCGCTTTCTTCTTTCTCGGTGAGTGGCTGGTTGCGGCTTTGATAAGGGCAAGCCACCTGAGGTTCTCCTAAGCGTAGTTCGATGGTGGGAGTGATGTCTTTCGTTGTCATAATGATGGTGTCGCTGATTACTCCAGATTGAGTACCTGCGTGGAGCTCGCAGGGTTTTTGGTTTTGTGAAAGGGATGCTGGCCGTAATTCGGTTAGTTGCGTTGGGTAGCTCGCTTGAACCGTTCGATATCACTGGTTCGGATACGGATGCAGCGTTTTGAATACCGGAGATGGGGGAGTTGTCCCTCCCGGCACTTCCGCCACACAGTTCTTCGTGAAATGCCGAGCAAAGTCGCCGCTTCGGCTGGCGTGTAAATTGTTTCTGGCTGGTAGTTCATTTTAAAAGGACACGCGAGTTAACGCTTAAAGAACCCTAGAATGGCGCAGAGCTTAGTTTAAAGTTCACATTTTTCGTTCACAAAGCTTGCGGAAGTTCGAGGTGTTGATAGAAAGGCGCACGTGACGCGTAAAAAAAACACAACACTTGCCGTACTGCGGCGCGCTCTTGGTCCCTATGAGGGTAGGGAGGAGATATTTGCTGCCACTGTCCAATGTTCCGTGTCGTGGGTTAAGAAGGCGTCAGCGGGGATTCGCCCAATTACCCCTAAGACAGCGCGCAAGGTCTCACATGCAACTGGTGTTTCTGAAGATTGGCTTATGGCGGCCGACCCCCGAGAACCAATCTTAGGTCATGATAATGTAACACCCTTCACTGAAGAGTTTTACTGCCGTTGGAGGCAGCTCACAGTCAAGCCGGTGAGGCAAATTGACTGTGGAGTTGTGGCAAAGTTCACCGCTGATGTCCTTCGCTCTGTGTTTGCTGGGGTTGAACAAGGGCGCATGAACACCGCGGTCAACGATTTATGGAAGTTTTCGAAAGTGATGAAGGCCCGATACGGAGTGCCCAGAGACACCCAGCAGTCAGTTGGTTTTTCTCGCGATGTGGCAGCCGGAATTGGCGAACTGTCGCTGAAGAATGATTTACCTCGGAATGACGACTGTAGCGTCGTTTTTCCTGACAATTCCTGACAAACTTCGGGTCACTCCGGCGAACTTCGGGTCACTCCGCGGTTTTCAATTGCACGTGCTTAAGATGTTGAAAACAATAGTTTAAAGAGGAGTTTTTGCCCACTTAAAAGTGGAGCGGGTGAAGGGAATCGAACCCTCGTATGCAGCTTGGGAAGCTGCCGTTCTACCATTGAACTACACCCGCAATCAGGAAACCGGAAGCCGACTACAACTGTCTATCGTTCGGCAGGAAGGAAGCCAGTTCAACCAGCCTCATTGCCACGAAAGAATGCCTTTCTCCTTGTCGTTGCCAAGCGAAAAAACCCCAACGCCTCCGGAAATTGACTTGGCGTCCTCCGGCAGTTTTAAAGCTGACCCAGTGTACTCCAATCTGCCGTCATAATTTCCATCCATCAATATCCCATATGTGCTACCCCACGGGTCAAATAACGCTCCCTCAGCTAACCCGCCCGTGTAGCCAGACCCACTCTTCGCCTTCTTTGCCATCTTATTCTCGTAGTACATCACCTGACGGGGATTCAACGCGGCATCTGTCGCCGTGAGTGCTCCGATCACTTCAGAATTGCCCTCCGGGGTTTTCCCCGGTTCAAGCGTCACGTCATCCCGCCGAGCAGTCGGATATCTTGAATAGTCACTGTAGAATGCTTTGATCGCCGTAGATAAGCCCGCGCAATCGTTCCGCGCCTGGGCGTTCTTCGCCTGGTTGCGAATCGCCGACGCCCCGGAAACGCCTAAGCTCATCAGAATCCCAAGGATGGTGATAACAACCAAAAGCTCGATGAGGGTGAACCCATGGGTGCCAAGTTTTCCTCGGTAACCAAATGAGCGATACTTGGAGAATTTGATTTGATGTTTCATTGGAGGGTTAGATGAAATTAATCTCGTTTTGCACATTGACAATGGTTTTTGGAGTCAGCCAGACCTTCTGTCTCATCTTCCGCGTTGGATCAGTCGTTTTCACGATTTGTGGAGTGCAGCCTCACGTCGATCGGATGTCTGTGGTTCTCTGCTGAGTGAACCCTCGTTTGTCAGTGATGAATCGTAAAAGCAAATAGTGAGCGAAGAACAATGAACAACAAGGGGTTCGTGATTACGCTTCAACCGACGAGGGGCCCGATTCATTCCCGACGCGATGTGTTGGCGTTGGTCTTCCGGGACGAAATTTCTCAAGATGTTCCAATGATGCGCTTAGATGAGGCATCTGGCTTGTCAGATCGGAAATTGACTCACGCAATGCGGCGGCGAGACCTTCCGGAGCGTCCTCTGCTCTGAGGTTGATGATCAGCTGGCCCGAGTGGACAGGCTGATCGAGCCGGATCGAAAGCTCTGGCACGAAATCGTTGCGGATTAGGTTAATCACTGCGATGTCGCCCAGGCCAGAGCCTGGACTGAAAGTCATTTTGCAGTGGGCGATCTCGGAGCCAGTCACACAAAAACGGTTTTGCAAATTCGTGGTGAGCATTGTTAGAGCTTGGTTCGCGTCAAATTCCCTCTCAGAAGATAGCTGAACCGTTGCATTCAGCCATCCAAGTAGCGCCTCGCCCTCTGCGTACAAATCGTAGTCCACATCCATTACGCGGGCTTCGATTTGTTCGCTTGATTCAAGATGATCGAACCAACCGTCTAAATGAGCTCCAGTGCGTGCGGAAGCTTTCAGAATCTTTGCTTTTGGAAATTCAAGCCCTATCGCTGCGCTTAGCTCATCAAACTGGCCTTCGCCAAGTAGGTCTGACTTGCTGACAACAATGATGTCCGCCTCTTCCAGTTGTTTTTTGAAAATATAAATGACTTTTGGTGAAAAGGATGAACCAGCCTGTAATCCGAATACTCTCATCGCCCGTACTGGATCCACTAGCACGCTGAGCGGAGCGATGGTGAATTGGTCTCCGTACATCCGGCGCAAGGGATAGGTGACAGTGGCAACAAGATCCGTGCAGCTACCCACGGGCTCAGCGATAAATACGTCCGGGCGATTGGATTCAGACAACCGGTCTGCAGCTTCCACCAGAGAGTTGAATCGGCAGCAAAAACAACCGCCTGGAATCTCCTCCGTCGCATACCCCTTTGCACGCAACATTGCGGTATCAACGAGCTCTTGACCCTGATCATTGGTGATCAGTCCCACCTTGATGCCGCGGTTGGAAAGGCGTTGGGCGAGTGACGCCACAGCGGTGGTTTTTCCCGAGCCCAGGAATCCGCCGATCATGATGTAGCGCGCCTTCTGAGCGGGATGAGCAGTCGGACTGAGTGGGGGCATGCGAGGATTTTATGTGGTCATCCAAACCTGGGCAATTGGCATTTGAGTCCCGTGGAAGAGGCAAAAGCTAGTCTTACTGAAGTGCGTCGACCCGCTTTTGTTCGAGGGACTCCCACCTTTCATACAGGTTTGTGATCTTCATTCGCAACTCTTCACATTGAAGGTTCACGGCCTGAGTTTCGGTGGGGCGCTCTTTGTAGAAAGTTGGGTCGCTTAACAATGCCTCCAATTGGGCGAGCTTTGTCTCCTCGCTCAGAATGGTCTGATCCATCACCTCAAGCTCGCGTTCTTCTTTCCATGAGAGTTTCACCTTGCGGGCAGGACGAGCCCCAGGCGCCGGCGTGGTGTTTGTGATGGGCTTAGCCTGGGGCGTTACAGCAGGGGCGGTTTTTGATTGG
>JBILLC010000113.1:0-6383 GCA_044376275.1 Chthoniobacteraceae bacterium
TTATTTTGCCACTGACCCCGAGCCAGCGGGCGCATGGCCAGAGCAGAGCGATGGCACAAAGCAGCAGGCTGCGATTGAAGTATTTTTGAAAAGGATATTTGCGTAAAACCACCAGAACGCCTGCGTCCGCAAGTGCATGGGCAGCCCAGTAAAGTCCGGGCGCTAAAATCGCGCCGCAGAACAGCACCGCTGCAAGATACGTGAGAATTTTGCCGATCTCTTTCACTTAAGGGAGTATTGTGCACTTCCCCCTCCTTAAAGCTCCAACCAAAACCCACCTTATCTCATGCGGAACGTACATGTCTGGAAGACGGTCACTGAAGACCGGGAAAAGCGGGAGGTGCGCGCCGAGCGGTTTGGCGGGAAGTGGCGTTTCCAGTCCAAACTGAAGTCCGAGGAGCGCTGGACTTATTATGACGTGCCGAGCTTGGAGGATCTGGAGGAGTTGCGGGACATACTTTGGCGCAAATACCAGCGCAAGCGGCTGCCTCACGACGATGTCGCGTCCATCGACGCGCTCCTGGCCGAGCGGCGTCTTCTCGAACCCGGACCCGGATCCGCTCCCTCAGAGGACGGGGCTGACGAGCAGTGACCCTTCGGCTCCGCTGCGAGCGTGCGATTGGAACTCGCGCCGCGCTCTAGCATGGCCGCGAAGTCGCGCACAAGACCGGAGTCGCGTGCTTCATGCGACTAGATCGTGCACAACCTTTGCGGGGAGCACGCCGGTGAGGCGCTGGTCGAGGCCTTGGAATTTGAAGGTGAGCCGCTCGTGGTTGTAGCCGAGTAAATGCAGAACCGTTGCGTGGAAATCAGCAATGTGCAGCGGATCTTTGACGATGTTGTAGCTGAATTCGTCGGTCTCGCCGTAGATCTGGCCTCCACGGGCGCCGCCTCCGGCCATCCACATCGTGAAACAGCGCGGATGATGATCGCGTCCGTAGTTTTCACGGGTCAGCCCGCCCTGACTGTAGATTGTGCGGCCGAATTCGCCCCCCCAGATGATAAGCGTGTCATCGAACATCCCGCGCTGCTTCAGGTCCTCGATCAGCGCATGACAAGGCTGGTCCACATCCCTGCACTGGCTCGGCATGCGGTTGCTGACGTTCGCGTGATGATCCCAGTTGTTGAAATAAATCTGCGTAAACCTCACACCGCGCTCTGCGAGCCGACGCGCCATCAGCACGCTGTTCGCAAAGCTGCCGCGCTTGCGAGCCTCCTCGCCGTACAAGGCGAAAGTCGACTCCGGTTCGCTCCCAAGATCGGTGAGCTCGGGCACACTCGACTGCATCCGGAACGCCATCTCGTATTGTTTGATCCGGGTGTGAATTTCGGGATCCCCCACCGAATTATAGTTGAGCTCGTTCAGGGCATTGATGTTTTGGATCGTCTGTTGACGTACTTCCGAGGGCACGCCCGCAGGGTTGTTGATGAATAAAATCGGATCCCCCTTGCTCCGGAACGAAACGCCTGCGTGCTCGCCGGGCAGGTAGCCGCTCGACCAAAGGCGGCTTGAAATCGCCTGTTCCTGTTCGCGGTTGGTGGGTGTCGCGATCAAAACCACGAAGTTTGGCAGGTTGTCGTTTTCGGATCCGAGTCCGTAGGAAGCCCACGAGCCAAGACATGGCCTGCCGGTGACTTGATTGCCGGTTTGCATCGCGCAAATCGCAGGCTCGTGGTTGATCGCCTCGGTGTGAAGCGAGCGCATCCAGCAAATGTCGTCGGCGTTGCGCGCGAGGTACGGCAGCAGATCCGCGTTCATCCACATCCCGCATTTGCCACGCTGCGCAAATTCGTATTTTGAAGGGGCGATGGGGAAGCGCGCCTGGCCGCTGGTCATGGTGGTTAAACGCTGGCCCTTGCGTATGCTTTCCGGCAGATCCTTGTCGTACCAATCCTTCATCACCGGTTTGTAATCGAAGAGATCCATCTGGGAGGGACCGCCGACCATGTGCAGGTAAATCACGCGCTTGGCTTTTGGGGCGTGGGTGGTCAGCGCCGAGCCGGCTGCGGCTTTTACAAAGCCAGGCCCAAGCAACGAGGACAGCGCGGCAGCGCCTAACGCATTGGAGCCCCTGCTAAAAAACCGGCGCCGCGTTTGAAGGGAATTCCATTCTTGGATGAGTGACATGGCGTTGTTGGGTTATTTGTTTAAGACTTCGTCAAGATTGAAGAGCTGATTGCAAACCATCGTCCATGCCGCCAGATCCGGCTTTGGAACCATCGGATCTGGTTTGAGTTCACCGATGCTGATGAGCGCTTCTGCATCGGCTGGATTTGAAGTGTAATGCGTTTTGAGGCTCTGCAGGGAGGCTTGCAGGAGCATCTTTTCAGCGGGCCTTGGCGGCCTGCAAAGCAGCCTTCCCACCGCGCTTTGAATGCGGGCCTCGTCGTCACCCGATGTCTTCAGACACCACTGCGCAAGCACACGCGCGGCTTCCACAAACTGCGGATCGTTCATGGTGACCAAAGCCTGGATCGGAGTGTTGGTGCGATCGCGTCGCACGCAGCTTGTTTCACGGCTCGGCGCATTGAACAATTCAAGGCTCGCAGGCGGCGCCATGCGTTTCCAGAAATTGTACAGCGTTCGGCGATAAAGGTTTTCACCGGTGTCCTGCTGGTACTTCTCAGTGCCGAGTCCGACCACCTCCCAGATGTTCTCAGGTTGGTAAGGCATGGTTCCTGGTCCACCCATGGTTGGCGAAAGGAGGCCGCTTACAGCAAGCGCGTAGTCCCGGACCATCTCCGCATCCATTCTAAACCGTGGACCACGGCTCAGGAGTGCGTTGTCCCGATCCTTTTCAATTTTCTCCGGCGTGCTTAACGCCGCCTGACGATAGGTCGCTGAACGCAGCAGCAAGCGGTACATTTTTTTGACATCCCAACCCGACTCCCGGAATTCAACGGAGAGCCAGTCGAGCAATTCCGGGTGCGTGGGTGCGCTTCCCATGATACCGAAGTCCTCCGCAGTTTTCACCAGACCAGTGCCGAACAACTCCTGCCAGATTCGGTTCACAGTCACGCGTGCCGTAAGCGGGTTCTGCGCGCTCACAAGCCACTGGGCCAGTCCGAGGCGATTCTTGGGCGCATCCGGTGGCAGCGCGCCCATCGCCACGGGGACCGCTGCAGCGACTTCCTCACCGGGTTTGTCATAAGCGCCTCGCATGAGAATGTTCGCCATCGGCTGCATGTTCGGACGCTCCTCTTGAATGTGGGTCATCGGGCTGCGCGCCTTGATTGCGGCTTGTTCAGCAGTGAGTGTCGCGAGGTGAGCGTTGGTGCTTTTAAAATCCTCATGCCGGTAACCAAGGTAGTGCTCAAACAGCGCACTCCGTACTTTCGGTCCCGCCGAATTTGCCGCGAACGTGTGTCGCAATTCCGGCACCTTTGCAACCGCGAGCGCCTCCTGCGCACTTAACTGCCGCTGATACATACGCACGTCCTGCACGCCGGCGTTCTGCAAAAACTCACTGCCGCTGCGCTGACCGATGCGCGTGGGAGTGGCAGACTGTGAAGCGGTTTTGAGTTTATCGATTTCCAGCCTGAGTTCCGAGGGCACCCCGTCAATGTACAGTTTGATTCCGGACGCCTTGCCCTTGCCGTCATACGTGAACAAAACGTGTTGCCATACGCCTTGCCGCACGGTGACAGCGGTGGTGGTCACCTTGATTGCATCGTCCGGCCAGCGGCTGACGATATACGCCCCAAAATTCCTGCTGGTGTGAAATAAACTCCAGCCCTGTGCCTTCCGGCCATCGTCCAAGCGCGCCACAATTGCACCTGCTGAGTCGAACTTTGGAGTGCGGATCCACGCCCCCACGCTGAACGCCTCCATCGTGTTGAAATTGCCGACATCGCCAACCTCCAAGGTAGCGCCCTTCGTCAACTCTGGAGCCGCGCCCAGTTTTCCATCCGGCTTCCAAGCGATTGGGCCCGCAGCAGTCGCACCTGCAGGGACTCCCGAGCCTTCATTGAGCGGATAGTGCCCAACCAAACCGGCGCTGGGAATGTCTTGATCAAGATCTTCCGGCTTTGCTTGGGCGATCCACTTTTCAAACTCCGGCTTTGCAAGCGCACGATGATTTTTGAGCTTCTCCTGCGCATCGCTCATTTCACCCGGCAGCGCCCTCCACCGTGTTCTATCTTCCGGCCTTGGAAGTGTCAGCACGGGCCCAAGTCCGTCCTTCACATTTCCGTCCTTCGCCTTTTGGGTTGTGTTTCTAAAGAAGGCTGCAAGTGAATAGTAGTCGCGCTGCGTGATGGGATCAAACTTGTGATCATGGCACTGCGCGCAGTTGGTGGTGAGACCCATGTACACCCAGCCCAGAGTCTGGACACGGTCAGCGGCATAGTTTGCGAGATTTTCCTCGTCGATGGTTCCACCCTCGTTGGTCGTGATGTTGCAGCGCTGCAAGCCTGTGGCGATCAGTTGCTCTTCGCTCGGGTTGGGGAGCAGGTCGCCGGCGATCTGTTCTACCGTGAACGAATCGAACGGCTGGTTCGCATTGAAGGATTTCACCACCCAATCCCGGTAAGGCCACATCTCACGGGGCTTGTCAAAATGGAGCCCGTGCGTGTCCGCGTAACGCGCTGCATCGAGCCAATAGCGGGCGCGATGCTCGCCGTAGGCCGGCAAAGCCATCAACGCATCAATCACTGCATCCACATTCGCATCGCTTAAACGCTCGGCTCGGGGCGGGAGGTGCTTTTCCAAGAATTCGGGTGAGGGAGGCAACCCAATCAAATCAAGCGATAACCGTCGGATGAGAGTTCGCGCATCCGCTTCCTCTGCGGGTTTAAGCCCCTCTTTTTCGAGGCGCGCCAGCACAAAGCGGTCAATCGCACCTTTTGCCCACGCTGCGGAACGAACCTGAGGAATTTCGCCCCGTGTCGGAGGGATCAGCGACCAGTGGGGCTGCCATGAAGCCCCCTGCTCAATCCAGGATTTCAGTACAGCAATCTGATCCGGCTTGAGCTCCTTGTGGGACTTTGGGGGTGGCATCAGCTCATCCTTGTCCTTGCTGATCAATCTCCGGTAGAGCGGGCTGCCCTCGGCATTGCCCCTCAATACCGGTGTATCACCACTTTCAGCCTTTGCAAAAAATCCCGCTTCGGTATCCAGCCGGAGATTTGCTTTGCGAGTTCCCGGATCCGGCCCATGGCAGTGGAAGCAGTATTCAGCCAGAATGGGGCGCACATCCCTGTTGAAGTGCGCACTTTTTGAGGACTCGGCGAATGCCTGCGGGGATATTCCAACGAGGAGCAGCCATGCTGCGATTTTGCACTGGATGAGTTTCATAAAAAGATAGGGGACGTCTCCTTTAAATGCACGTCTCGAGGCTTAGCCCCACCCTTGTTACACGCCGGCGACCGGATCGTGACATCTAAAAAAATCTAGTACCCTTGTTTTTTGAGCTAAGGTTTTGCCCACCACACTTCCAGCGTGCCAGTGCGGCGTCATGCAGTCTAAGCTCCCAAGCCATGCGCTACTTGATCCGTGAAAAATTACTTTCCTTCGGTGACGATTTTTGGATCGAAAACGCAGCTGGGGAGAAGATCTACAAGATCGACGGACGGGCGTTCACCATCCTTAGGGAAAAGCTCGGGATTGAAGATGCGACCGGGCGCGAGATCGGGTTCTTGCGCGAGAAGCTCATCTCATTGCGCAACGCGTATGAGATCCATGTTCACGGCAAACACGTGGCGACAGTCAGCAAAGATATGCTGACTCTCTTCCGGTGCTCTTTCACCGTGGACGTTCCCGGTCCGGATGATCTCGAGGACACCTTTACACGCGGCGGTGACGAAGTCGCGGCAGTCTCAAAGCGTTGGTTCACGGTCCGAGACACCTATGCAGTGGAAGTGGCAGATGGACAAGACCCGCTGCTCATTCTTGCAAGCGCGATCGCCATCGATCAGATGTGCCACGATAAAGACAAGGAATGATCCGTGCAGAGTTGAGAATTCCGGATAGCACAGGCGAAGCCTTTATTCATTTCCCACACTTTCAAGACGCTTTGCTGATTCATGACAAAATCCACTGCACGTCTTCGCATCGCCTCTGGTTGCGCCGTTCTTTTGGCGATGCTAGTGCTATTACTCTACTGCAATCCACGCAGTCAGGTCAGCAGCGAGAAGGGCGCAACGGCCGCAAAGGGCGCAGGGAATCCGCTGTCGTCATTACAGGAGCGGTCGCAGGTGAATGTTTTGAATACACACAATCCTCAAGCGCTCGCGGAGCTCGAGACGATGCGCGAAGCCAACCGCAGGCTTGAAGCTGAAAACCAGTTTCTAATCCGGCAACTTGAGGAGGCGCGTGAATTAGCTCAGAAAGCGCAACTCGCCGCAGTCAAAAAGTCCCGTGCGTTGCAGCAGACAAATGCAAA
>JBILLC010000114.1:0-6381 GCA_044376275.1 Chthoniobacteraceae bacterium
CTTTGCGCCATCCGTCGTGCGAGCCATCCGTTCCTGCGCGATTTCCAAAAACGTCTGATTGTTTGCACGCAAAGCTTCGGCGGAGAGCGAGCGGAAAGCATCCTCCATCCTCTGCTTGGCTTCCTCAAAAACCAAACTGCGCTGTTCGCTTGCCGCAAGTCGTGCGCTAAGCTCCCGAATCTCTCCCTCCCGCTCCCTACCCTCCTCCGCCCTTGCATTCATACGCGCCAATTGGATTGCCTGCCGCGCCCAAAGCCACACCAACACCGCACCAATCACGAATGCAACGATACCAACCCCTAAAAATCCCAGAAGAAGGCGAGTGGTCATAAGTAGAGTCGGCAAGGTATTAAACTATCCAATGCTGTTGTTAAAACAACATGCCAGGCGCCATTGCGAACAGAAGGTAGGGATACCCAACCCATGGGAAAGCCCCATGGAAGACTAGGCCGCAGCAAGCTCCCCCGTTGCGGAGGCACATTTCTACCTCAAATAGGGGTTGCTGGCGCGTTCATCGCCGATCGTTGTCTCAGGCCCATGGCCGGGAAACACGCGAACATCATCCCCAAGCGTTAGAAGCTTTTCCCGGATCCCGCCCAGAAGCAGGTCACGGTCGCCTCCGGGCAAGTCCCACCGACCCACGCCGCCCGCAAAAAGCACGTCTCCGCCAAACAAAACCCGCTCGCTCTTTTCAAAAAAACACAATGAACCCGGGCAGTGCCCGGGAACCTCAAGAATTTGAAACTCCACCCCGCCCTCCCTCCACGATTCCATCGCAACAACCTCCACACCAGGACTGATTGGCTCCACTTCCCACGCGAGACCATACCTTTTGAAAAAAGACGAGTCGCTCACCATACTCCAAGTGTCTGGGTGATAATAAACCCTGCATCCATGGTCCCTTTGGATTTGAGCGGCATCCCACACGTGGTCAATGTGTCCGTGGGTCAGAAGCAATCCCTCAACTGAGCAACCCCTCTGACGGAGCCAGGCGGCGGTCCCCTCGGGAGCGTCAATGAGAAGTTTGGCGGTTGGAAGAAAGAAGCAATTCGTTTCAAACAGTCCGCCGGTAAAAGTATCTACATGAAGTGTCACCCCTCATGCCTCCCAAGCCCAGCGCTTGCAGTCAACCCTGTTCCACTCCCTCGGATGCTCTCAGGCGCCCCAAATCCCCACCCCGAAACTCCGAGCGCACTGTGATACCGCTTTGGCGCGAGGTTCTGGGGAACACCTTTACCGGTCGATTTCCCAACCTTTCAGCGGGTCGCCGCCCCCGGGACCGCTTTCCCGCGACCGCCCCTCTCAGAGGAATAAGGAATGGGTTGACCAGTGAAAGCGGAGGCCGGGCAGGCCCCGAATGCACGTCGATTTTCGAAATAAAACTCGCCTTTTTTCCGAACTTTCATCGTAGCAAGGGTAAACAGACTTTGCCGATGGCGCACGTTGTGCCACTTTAAAAGCGCGGATTCGCCCAGTATGCAGATTGCACCACCACCACACTGCCAGAGAGAGTTGACCGTTCAGAGGATTGAAGGGGCGCGAGCGTCGAGGTGGTCGACGCACGGTTGCCGCCCTGTTCACCACTCCTCGAATAGACTCCTCGGACAGGAAGTCATACAAGAGAAAGATCTTTCCAAATGAAGAAGATGCTACGTTCCTTAGCCCTCGCCTCCGTGGCGTTCGGCCTTCTGTCTCCGCAGCTTTCGCTTCCGCTTTTTCAGCGTGCTCAGGCCGCCGGGGAGCCTGATCCCGGCCAGATCACTGTCGCGGTGGCTAAACTGCTCGAGGGAATCCATTACTCCCGCCAGCGACTGGACGATTCTATGTCGGAGCGCTTGCTCAAAAACTACCTGGAGGCACTGGATTACAACCACCTCTTCTTCACCCAGCGGGACGTGAGCGCCTTCAACAAGGCGTGGAGCAGCCGGCTTGATGATGAAATCCTCGCCGGGAGAACACTGGCAGCCCACCAGATTTACGACATTTTCCGCCAGCGCGCTGAGTCAAGGGTCGCCCTTGCCAAAAAGCTGCTGGAAACGAGCCTGTCCTTTGATGAAGACCGGTATGTTGAAATCAACCGATCAAAGGCGGCTTGGCCCGAGGACGAGGATGCCGCGATGCAATTGTGGAAGGACCGGATCACCTCGGAGCTTCTGCAGGAAAAATTCAGCAAGAAGAAAACAGACCCGATTCAAACTATATCAAAACGTTACGACCGGTTTTTGAGGGATCTTCAGGAGCAGACCTCAGAGGACGTATTGAAGACATTTCTGTTGTGCCTTTCGCAAACCTATGACCCCCACTCGGACTACCTAAGCAAAACCGATCTGGAGCAGTTCGCCATCCAAATGCGCCTGTCTCTTTTCGGGATTGGAGCCAAACTTCGTTCCGAGGAAGGTTACGCAAAAATCATCGAGCTGGTGCCGGGCGGCCCTGCGTTAAAAAGCGGCAGAATGAAGGTTGGGGACCGGATCGTAGCGGTTGCGCAAGGAGACAAGGAATTCGTGGACTGCGTCGACTTAAAGATCGACAAGGTGGTTGCCATGATCCGGGGAAAGAAAGACACGACCGTGCGATTGCAGGTGATACCCGTGGACTCTGCGACCGGCAGCGAAACCAAGGTGGTTGAGATCAAAAGAGACGAGATCAAGTTGAAGGACGAGGAGGCGCGGGCTGAACTCATCGAGTGGAATAAGCCAAACGGCCAGACCATCAAGCTGGGGATCATCACTCTGCCCTCTTTCTACGGCGAACCGGACAGGAACACCAATCCGAACGCCAAAAGCACGACCAGGGACGTGCTCGCGCTAATCAAAAGGCTCAAGCAGGAGGGAATTCAGGGCTTGGTGATGGATCTGCGACGCGATGGAGGTGGATTCTTGGACGAGGCGGTCAGTTTGACGGGCCTGTTCATTAAGCAGGGCCCGGTGGTGCAGGCCCGCAGTTGGAATGGCGAGGTTGCAGTGTCGCGGGACAAGGATACAAAAATCGAGTACGACGGCCCGCTGGTGGTGCTTGTAAATCGTCAGAGCGCCTCCGCCAGTGAAATTTTTGCAGGCGCGATGCAGGACTACAAGCGTGCGATTGTGATCGGTGATAGCAAGACTTTTGGGAAGGGAACGGTCCAACAGATGATCGAGCTGAGCCGCGCATTTCCCCCGCTCGCCAATGGATCGGAGGCTGGCGCTGTGAAGTTGACCATCCAAAAGTTCTACCGAATCGCTGGCGGTTCCACCCAACTGAGAGGGGTGGAAAGCGACATTGTCCTGCCATCCATCTACGACCTGCCTGACTTCGGGGAGGAATCTCTGAAGGATCCTCTGGCTTACGACACTTTCAACGCGCTGGACTTTGACAAGTGGGAAAAATCGCTACACATCGACGAGCTGCGGAAACGATCGGAAACCCGGGTTCCGCTGACCCCCGAGTTCAAATACGTGCTTGAGGATCTGGATATCATCCGGAAGAGGACTCAGGAAAACCGGCTTTCGCTCAACGAGAAGGCGAGGCAACAGCAAATGGACGAGGACAAGTCTCGGAGAGAGCAGCGGGATACGGAGCGAAAGGCGCTTACCAGCGAAAAACAACCTCGCGCCTACAGAATCACCCTGGACAACGCTGACAAGAAGGGACTTGCGGCGATTACTTTTGTGGAGCCAAAATCCTCTAAAGATTCGCAAGCAGCACCTGAAGACGAAGACGCACCCGCGAACGACGCATCCTCAGAGCCGCAAACTGACAAGGATGGACGTCCTGTTTTCAAAGCGCCACCCATTCGCCTCGATCCGGTCAAAAACGAAACCCTGAACATCCTTACGGACTTGGTCGAACTCACCAAGGGTGACAGTGCACAAACGGCCAAACGCCGATAAATGCAGGCTGGAAGTTCCACCCAGAGTTGCTTGATTCATCCTAGAGCAATTGCTCCGTGGAATCCAAAAATCAGAGACCGGTCTCAGTCTTTAATCAACTTCAGATAGCAACCGGGCCAATCATAAATCCCGCCGCATGAGCGGGGACGCAGATCGAATTTCTTCTACGATCAATCCCGGAAGACAGTGGTCCGGTTTCCGCGGACAAAGATTCGATCAGCCAGATGGTAACGGAGGCCCTTGGCAAGCGCGAGTCGCTCGCAGTCGCGCCCGAGGCGAAGCAGATCATTTTCCGTATGAAAATGCTCCACGCGAGTCACCTCCTGTTCAATGATCGGACCCTCGTCCAAATCAGCGGTAGCGTAATGGCAGGTTGCTCCAATTAATTTTACACCGCGCTGATAAGCGCGCCGGTAAGGATTAGCACCAACGAAGGAAGGCAGGAAGCTGTGGTGAATATTCATAATTTTACCGCTCCACCTTGAGCAAACTTCACTGGGCACGACTTGCATGTAACGGGCCAGAACGACAAGGTCCGCTGAATTCTCAGCCCAGATCTTCTCCATCCGATCAAAAGCCTCAGCTTTTGAATCCGCCTCTACCGGGATATGATGAAACTTGAGGCCCTCTCGCTCCACCAAATCTCGAAGCGACTCGTGATTTGAAATCACGCACGGAATTTCGAATGCCAGCTCACCTGAACGCCAACGCCACAAAAGATCGGCCAAGCAATGTCCTAATTTACTGACCAACAGAACAACCCGGGGCTTGAGTTCCGCCGGCCGGATGGACCATTCCGCTTCCAGCTCAGTTCCGAGGGGCTGGAAAGCGCGGCGTAGCGCCTCCAAGCCGCAACTCAGGGTCTGCGTGTCGATTTCCATTCGCGCAAAAAACCAATTCTCCTCCGGGTCCGTAAATTGATGGACCTCCCTGAGATTACCGCCGTGACTAGCCGCAAACTTCGAAATGAGCGACAGGAGGCCGACTCGATCTGGACAAGAAACTCTCAACAGGGTGGTAGGCATGAGCTGACTTCTGCCATGAGATAAGCGTTCACAAAATCAATTTTTCAATCGCTCCCGGTTCCGACTCACACCAGGGGAGGCAGCCACCAGCCAATTGACCCGTGAGCGTCCATCGATCCGCACCCTGGGCAATAATCAAAGACAGACACAGAAATCGATTGGATTTTCGGCCGAATAAGACTCCACTGCTGGCAAGATGGCCGCGACAGAATCCACTCACCTCGAACTAGGCTTCGCTCTTCCCAATTTCTCTCTTCCCGAAGTTCGATCACAGGCCCTCGTATCCAACTCGGATTACTTGGGAAGACCTCTCCTGGTTATTTTTCTTTGCGCCCATTGCCCGTACGTGGTGCACGTTGCCCCGGAAATAGCACGAATCACCGGGGATTACGCGCAGACTCCGCTGGCAATATTGGGCATTACCTCCAACGACATCGCTGCCTACCCTCAGGACGCACCCGAACCAACCGCAATTTTTGCACAGAGCCGAGGCCTAACCTTTCCAATTTTATTCGATGTGACTCAATCTGTAGCCCATTCCTTTTCCGCGCGGTGCACTCCGGACTTTTACATTTTTGATTCGCTCCATCGTTTGGCCTACCACGGACAGCTCGATGATTCACGGCCAACGCGCGGCCCCGACCGCCCCGGACAAGGCATCCTCAACGGGGCTCACCTGAGGAACGCGTTGAATCAGGTCCTGGAGGGTAAAAAGTCCCCTGCTGATCAGAAGCCCAGCATTGGATGCAGTATCAAATGGCTGCCAGGCAACGAGCCCGTCTTCACCGGATCTAAAGCTTAAAATCAGCCTTTCACAGCGAACGCCATGGCATCAGACGTTGTTTATTTCGACCTGGAAACCCAGCGGACCGCTAACGATGCGGGCGGATGGGACAAGAAGCGAAACATGGGAATGTCGCTTGCCGTGACCTACTCGACAGCTTTGAGCGAATATCGTATTTATTTAGAGAAGGATGTGCACGCGCTTGTTGATCAATTAATGCGGGCAGATTTGGTGGTTGGGTTCAACGTCATCAACTTCGACTATGAAGTTCTGGCTGGGTACACGGTCCTCGATTTGGCGCACACGGCACGGACGCTTGATCTGATGGTTGAAGTTGAAAAACAGCTGGGGCATCGCCTGGGACTTGACGCGATCGCCTCAGCCACACTGGGTGTCGGCAAGACTGGCGACGGGTTGGATGCGATCCGGTGGTGGCGCGAAGGCAAGTTACTTGAGATCGCCGAGTACTGCTGTTTTGATGTAAAATGCACCAAACTTGTTCACGAGCACGGCGCCAAGCATCGGAAATTGCACTTCATTGACAAATTCCGCAATCGGCGGACGGTGGAGGTGGGTTGGACCTCATAAATCATGGTTTTTAGAGTAAAATAACGCTTTTGCCTTGCAGTTGTCCCTGATTCAGGTTAGGCGGCTATTCCGGTGAATCTCTCTCAAGGAGACTCCACTTGCACTCCGGGTA
>JBILLC010000115.1:0-6341 GCA_044376275.1 Chthoniobacteraceae bacterium
GACAAAAATTGATTTTGCGATCTGGAAGCTCTTGCTTAGTGAGGTCGCGCCGTTGTGCCATTTTCCGCTCACAAACGTGGTGTAGCCGGCCTTTGAAAAGGCCGCCGGCCACGTTTCGTCGCGCATCAAAGTCTCATCCACTCGAAGCAGGGATTGGCCCGAAAGCAGCATCGCCCTGGATGGTACGCATGTTGCCCCGCCCATCCCACCCTGCATGTAGGCGCGATTAAAGGACACGCCCTGTTTGACGAGCCGGTCGAGATTAGGTGTTTGAATGATTGGATTGCCGAGTGATGCGATGGTGTCGGCGCGCTGGTCGTCCGCGAACAGGAACAACACATTGGTTTTGGCGGCTGCATGCGCGTGAGACCCAGTCGTCAAAAAAGCGAGCACACTTAAGCACGCGATTGCTTTACGTTTAAGCTGAGCAAAGACGCCGGTGCTCCGGCTTGAGTGAGTGCAGGGGGGGGTCATGGTTTTTTTGGGGAGAATTAACGGAGGGGTGCAATCCTAAGTCTGCAATTTGGTTTTTGCACGCGTATCGTGCTTTTTGGGGTGTGGTGCCGCGCGCCGGGGGTTGTGCAGCGTCCGTTTTTCGGATTGCGGGAATTTTTTGCTCCTCTTCCTTAAGGATGCAAACGCGGTGATTCTCACCAGACGAGCGTGCTTCCACGCCTGGATGCAAATGTGCAGGAAAGCCCAGCCATTGGGTGTCCCCCTGTGTCTGGGTTTGCTGCTCTCGCGGAACAATATTTGGTCTCAGCGCCTCCTGCGGGAAATCGCTCTTGCGGTTCAGCGTTAGACGGCCCATTTCCGCCCCACTCTCAATGATCTGCATCAAACTTCAACTTGCACTCTTGTCTCCTAACTTTGTGGTAGACCCGGGACCGGCACCGGGGAGCGCGGGTGCATGGTGGCGGTTAAGTTGTTCATCCCCAGCGAGTGGCGGAGGGGGCGGGATTCGAACCCGCGGAACGTTTCCGTTCTCCGGTTTTCAAGACCGGTGCAATAAACCACTCTACCACCCCTCCAAATTACTCACTGCAATACTGTTGCAACGAAAGCTGCGGCTCTCTGAACGTTGTCCGCTGCCAACTTTCGCCTTACCCCTAGTTATGTCCTCAAAATCCCTTGTTCTTCGCAAGACCTTTCCTTCCGTTACCAAAATTATGGACACACGTGGCAACCAAGTTCGGTGCCGTGTGGACACTTGAAGGAAGGGCTCTGGTCAAAGGCTGTATTTTGCAAAAGAGAAAGAAGCGCTTAATGAGTTTAAAAAGTCGGTTCAAGAATTCCCCGTTGACCGTGCTTTTGTAATGGAGATCACAAACGAGGTGCGAGTGATGGCTAGCAAATCTACCGACAATTCGGCTATCTCCGGTTAACCTCTAGAGGACGCGACAGCATTTTATATTGAGCGCCTAAAAACGGTGAATGAGAGGGAGGAAAGCCGAACAATCGATCGACTTGCTCCGGTCGAGTCGTTTGTGAGCTCCAAACTGAAGCAGGAATTCTTGGGCAGCATCCTTGATTTTATTCTGTTGGCGGATGCTGAGGATGATTTTGTAGAAGCAGACAACTGGTACGAATCCAAAGAGTTTAGGGTGGGTTATCGGTTCTTAAACCATTTCCAAGAAGGACTTGGAATTTATCTCCAATCAACTCCCAGGGAAGGTCGGATATCGGCTACTCGCCAGTCGCACTTGAAGACTCGGCTCTCTCGTGACCCCGAAGCGCAGTCCTCGAGCCCTCAGACTTCGCGAACAAGCGCTGGCGCAACTCCGCGCTTGCACCCCCGAATCACTGCTCGCTTCTGTTTGCTTCCGAGCCTCTTGAATGCGTGCTCTGCTTTCAAAGCTTCCGGTTTGCTCCCCAAAATCCACCAGTGCGCAATCCTTAGCGGCCCGCGCCCCCGGGTGTACCGCGCTCCCGTCCCCTCGCGATGCTGCCGAATCCGCCGCTTCAAATCATTTGTGATCCCGCAATACAAACTCCCGTCTCCGCACCGCAGCACGTACACCCACCACGCCGCGCCGGCTTTCTTCGCGCACATCAGATCTTCCGATACAGCGACCGGTGAATCGGTAAACCCTGCGCAATGAAACGCGCCTCGAAATTTGTGATTGGATACCCTTCATCCTCCACCCACTCCTCCCGCTGCCATCCCTTTGCCGAGGCCATCACTTTTTCCATCCACTGAAAGTACGGCAAATCATCCGTCTTCAGGCGCAATTCGCCCCCGCGCTCCATGCCGTCTCGCACCGAGTCAATGAACTCTGGTTGCACCAAACGGCGCGCCTGATGAGCCCGCTTCGGCCACGGATCGGGAAAAGAAACGTACACCGTCGCCACCGACTCCGGTGGCACCAAAAACTTCGCCGTGTACGCGCTCTCCATCCGAAGTACTCGCACGTGATTGAGCCCGAGACGTTCCGCTGTGCGACAAACTTTCTCCACGCGCCCAAGCAATCGCTCCGTTGCGAGAAAGTTCCGCTCCGGATTTTTCTGCGCCTGTGCGATCAGGAACGCACCCTCTCCACAACCATAGTCGATCTCAACAGGTGCAATCCTGCCGAAGATGTGCTTCCAATTCGCTCTCTCCAAAATGGACGCGGGCTTCCATTCGGCACAAAAAGTCGGGCTGCTCTCAGCGGACATAGGGACACTCCTGATTCATCCCCCTAACTTCCCCAGACCCGCCGCCACCTGCAAGCGCCACTTTCGCAAGCAGCCGACAGATCCACCGCCCGGGAGCTTCTCCGGTTTGAATGATTTTCGACGGGCGCGTGATCGAAGCACCATCCTAGCCCACCGCGACCGCTCCAAGCACCCCTTCTTTTCGAAACTCAAACTGCCCATTCCGCAGCGTCACATGGATTTCATCCCCCTCCTGAAAGAGCCCATCCAAAATCGCGAGTGACAGCGGATCCAGCAGCTTGCGCTGGATTGCCCGCTTGAGAGGACGCGCGCCGTACACTGGATCAAATCCCTCCTCCGCCAGCCGTCGCCGCGCTTCCGGCGTTAAGTGCAGGGTGAACTTCTGCGCCGCCAACCGTGCCGTCAGCCGTCCCATTTGCACATCGACAATCCGATCAAGCTCCTCGTCCTTGAGTTGGTCGAAGATGATCGTTTCGTCGATCCGATTCAGAAACTCGGGCCGGAAATGATCCCGCAGCGCCTCCATCACCAGTGCCTCGCGCTGTTCCGCGTTGGTCGCCTCAAGAATGTGCCGGCTGCCGATGTTCGAAGTCAGGATCACCACGGTGTTTTTAAAATCCACCGTCCTGCCTTGCCCGTCTGTGATCCGCCCGTCGTCGAGAACTTGCAATAGCACGTTGAACACGTCTCCATGCGCTTTTTCGATTTCATCGAATAAAACAACCGCATACGGCCTCCGTCGCACGGCTTCTGTCAACTGTCCGCCCTCATCAAACCCCACGTATCCCGGAGGCGCACCGATCAGCCGGGCGACGCTGTGTTTTTCCATGTACTCGCTCATGTCGATGCGAACCATGGCGGTTTCGTCATTGAACAAAAACTCTGCAAGCGCGCGGGCCAATTCGGTTTTCCCAACACCCGTAGGCCCCAGAAAAATGAACGAGCCGATCGGGCGATTCGGATCCTGCAAACCCGCACGCGCACGACGCACCGCATTCGAAACCGCCTGCACCGCCTGTTTCTGGCCAATGACCCGTTTCCCAATCCGCTCCTCCATGTGCACAAGCCGCGAGCGTTCACCTTCCTGCAGGCTCGCCACCGGAATCCCCGTCCACGCGGAAACCACCTGCGCGATGTTCTCCTCCGTGACCTCCTCCTTGAGTAACGCGCGCCCCTCGTGTTGCAGTTTTGCCAGCCGTGCGCTCTGCTCTTGCAAGCGTGTTTGCGCCTGGGGAATGCTGCCGTACTGGATCTCGCTCGCTTTGGCCAAGTCGCCCACGCGCTGCGCCTGCTCCAGATCAGTGCGCAGCTTTTCCAGTGCAGCACTGAGGTCGCGGGCTTTTTGAATCTCGCTCTTTTCATTCAGCCATTGCGCCTTCAACCGACTGCCCTCCTCCTTCGAAGCGGCAAGCTCCCGCTCGATCCGTTCCAAACGCTCGCGACTTGCCGCATCTTTCTCCTTCGACAACGCCTGCCGTTCCATCTCCAGCTGCATGCTCTGGCGCTCGATCTCGTCGATTTCGGCCGGTAGCGATTCCAGCTCGATCTTCAGACGAGCTGCCGCCTCGTCGACAAGGTCCACTGCTTTATCCGGCAAAAACCGATCCGCAATGTAACGGCTCGAAAGTGTCGCCGCCGCCACAAGCGCCGAATCCGCAATCCGCACCCCGTGATGCACCTCGTACCGGTCTTTGAGTCCGCGCAAAATCGCGATGGTATCCTCCTGCGACGGCTCCTCCACCAGCACCGGCTGGAACCGGCGCTCCAGCGCGGGATCCTTCTCAATGTGCTTGCGATACTCGTTGAGTGTAGTGGCGCCAATCGAACGCAGCTCTCCGCGGGCAAGAGCGGGCTTGAGCATGTTTGATGCATCCATCGATCCTTCCGCGGAGCCTGCCCCAACGATCGTGTGGAGCTCGTCGATGAACAAAATCACTTGGCCCTGCGAGTCCTGCACTTCCTTCAAAAATGCTTTCAACCGGTCCTCGAATTCCCCCCGGAACTTCGCCCCTGCCACCATCGCTGCAATATCCATCGAGATGAGTCGTTTGTTTTTCAACGACTCCGGTACATCCCCCGAAACAATCCGCCGCGCCAACCCCTCGGCGATCGCCGTCTTGCCCGTGCCGGGTTCGCCGATCAGCACCGGATTGTTCTTCGTGCGCCGCGATAGCACCTGCATCACACGGCGAATCTCCGCGTCCCGCCCGATCACGGGATCGATCCGGCCCCGCTGCGCAAGAGCGGTCAGGTCGCGTCCGTATTTTTCGAGCGCCTGATATTTGCCCTCCGGATTTTGGTCCACCACCCGCTGCGAGCCGCGAACCTGTTGCAGTGCCGACAAGAGTCCGGCCGGAGTGGCGCCCAGGGTCGTGAGGATACGAGCCGCGCTGCCCTTCGCCTCCACGAGCGCCAGCAGGTAATGCTCGGCGCTCAGGTATTCATCGCGCATCTTGGCCATGTGCTGCTCGGCAGCCTCGAGCACCGCCACCACGTCGCGCCCCAACTGGGGCGTCACGCCCGCGCCCTGCACCGTGGCGCGCCGCTGCAACTCCTCCTCTAGCTTGCGCACCACGTTTTCCGTCGAGAGCCCGATTTGCTCGAGAAGGGGACGGGTCACGCCGTCCGGTTGCTGGACAAGCGCGAGTAAAACGTGGTCATTATCCAATTCGGTGTGCCGCCTTTTGGACGCGTTGTCTTGGGCCGTTTGGAGGGCTTGCTGGAGTTTTTCGGTGAATCGATCAGGTCTCATACCTCCTCATCGGATGCAAGAACCCTGCCACAGTCATTTGAATCTATTTTTCTCTGTAAATGCTCATCAGCCGGCCGTAAGAGAAGGGCAATATGACGCAGATTGCTGATCGAAAATAATCAGCGGAATTTCAAAAATGAGTCAAACTGGCGCAATCTGTACACTGTGCCATAGTGCCCTCGAAAGCATTCCCCCGCGCCGTATGCGCCGTATGCGCCGTATGCGCCGTATGCGCCGTATGCGCCGTATGCGCCGTATGCGCCGTATGCGCCGTATGCGCCGTATGCGCCGTATGCGCCGTATGCGCCGTATGCGCCGTCTAAGCGCGCCGCGCGTCCCTCCTATGATTCCCCGTCCCAACGCGAGTCCAGCGCCCGCTCCAAATATGCGCGGTAATCGCTTTTGGGCAGCGTCGCAATCAGCGCTTCGAACTGTTCCCTTGTGATAAACTCCTTCGAATGCGCGATCTCCTCCAAACACGCGATCTTCAGCCCCTGCCGGTGTTCGATCGCCGCGATGTAGTTGCTTGCCTCCATGAGGCTCACCGGCGTGCCGGTATCCAGCCAGGCCATCCCCCGATTCAACTGCCGCACCTGCAGCTTGCCTTCGCGCAGATAGGTTAGATTGACATCGGTGATTTCCAATTCTCCGCGCGCCGACGGCTTCAAGTTCCGGCAGATATCCACCACCTGCGAATCGTAAACATATAATCCAGGGACTGCAAAATTGCTGCGCGGTTTCGCAGGCTTCTCCTCCAGACTGATCGCGCGCCCCTCCTTGTCAAATTCGACCACGCCGTACCGCTCCGGATCCCCGACCGGATACGCAAACACACACGCGCCGGACTCAATCCGCAGGGCGTCCCGAAGGAAATCCAAATTCCCGTAAAAAATATTGTCCCCCAGAATCAGCACGGAATGGTCTGCGCCTT
>JBILLC010000116.1:0-6310 GCA_044376275.1 Chthoniobacteraceae bacterium
AGCCCAAGTGTGAAAGCCGGACAGAAAAAAATTGAGATGTTCAATGACGCAGGCGAGATCCGGATATTCCGAGAAGTGGGTCTCAACCCTGTATTTTTCGGCGAGGTGATTGTCGGAAGTAAAATGCCTAACCTTACTTACATGCTCGGATTTAACGATCCTGACCAATTGAAAGCCGCGTGGGGCAAGTTCGGCGGGCACCCTGACTGGCAAAAAATCAGTCGCATGCCGGAATACACCAACGAGCGAATTATTCGCGGAATCACGAACATTCAGCTGAATCCGACAGAGTATTCGCAGATTTAAGGCCGCGTCTTTTCTGGATCTGGCATTGCCTTCACGGCCCATGCTGGATTCTATATTTGATCAAGCTTGGTGATTCAGTGGGCCCGCTGGCTGGCGGTCGTTCGTGAGGCGGGTTCACAGAAATCGGGATGTGCATGCCTGCCTCGTCTGCGGGGTGTTTAAAACGGCGGAAACCGCCAACTGAATTAGGTCCTGTGGAGCCAGCGTCCTCTGGATGTCTGCGGATAGAAACAATACGTGAGTCCTCGCGGCTCAATTCGCATCGGGCGCAGCGATACGAATCATCAAGCGGGCCCTGTCATGAACTGGAGAAAAGTCCAAGTTGAGTGGGGACGCCGTGACTCCAGCCCGGGTGAGGAGGCTGGTTCATGGGGGTGGACGAACGAAAGAGCTTACTTCGTCCGCCTTGCGGGTTTTTCCACTGGTGTCGTATCCCTCGGAGTGTTGCATCCCGCCATGGGTGTGATGCAGCGATCGTTCGGGAGTGCTTTTCGCTTTCTTGTCTCGTCTTGCCAAGGGATGACAGTGCGGTGATTCTTCTCGGATGAGCGTGTTTCCACCCCGAAATGCTAGCGTGCCGGCAAGCCCCATCAGCAGGCGTTCCCTTCTTTCCAGATTAGCAGCTTTCACTGGACTGTGCTCGGTCTCTGCGCCTGACACGGGGGGGGCGAGGGAGTGGTTGGAGGGCGGGTTTCAGTTTGCGTTTCTAACGGATATTCATATTGACCAGCACCGGGAGGCGCCGCGCGGGGTGCGCGAGTGCATCGCAGCTGTGAATTCACTGACGCCCTCGGTGGAATTCGTGCTCACAGGCGGCGATCTGATCATGGATGCGCTGGCTGTTGATGCGGCTTCAATTCGCGAGCAATGGAATCTTTTTGACCAAGAGTGGAAAAATCTGCGTCCCAAATCGTATCACACCATCGGCAACCACGATATCGGCGGCTGGGCCAAGGAAGCGAAGGTTGCGGCGTCGGAGCCCGAGTATGGGAAGGATTTGTTTGCCCGTCGTTACGGGAATGGCCGCACGTACCAGAGTTTTGATCATCGTGGCTGGCACTTCATCATTTTGGATTCGGTAGCGTATGATGAAACAACGGGTGGCTACCAGGGCTGGATTGATGACGCACAGATAGAATGGTTGAAGGAGGATCTCACTCGTGTTGGTAAAAAGACTCCGGTGATTGTTTCAACGCACATCCCCTTCTTCTCGGTGTGGGGACAATACAACGCGAATCCACGCAATGGCGAAAGCAGGGGAGGAGTGGTTGGAAACGCCTTTGTCGTGCGGAAAATTCTGTCCGATTACAATGTGAAATTGGTGTTGTGTGGACACGGGCATGTGTCGGAGCGCATCGAACTTGCGCACCACAATCGCACCACTTTTATTCAAGGCGGTGCGGTCAGCGGGATGTGGTGGAAAGGACCGGTGCACGGAAATCCTGAGGGATTCGGGTTGGTCTCCTGTCACCAGGATGGCAGCTTCAAGTATGAGTATTTGTCGTACAACAGAACCCGCGCGTAAGGACCGGCAAAGTGCGAAGTTCGTTGCTGCCTCCGTGGGGGGCGATGGATTTTCTGCCCGGAAGTTTGCTGGTGTAAAAAAATAAAAACGCCCAGAACGTGAAGCACAAAATCCCGAGACATCCCACTAGGCTTTATTTGATTCGCCATGGAGAGGTGGAGGAGCGCTATCACCAGATTTTTGGTGGTGGAAGGATTGACATGAATCTGTCGCAGACTGGGCAATCCCATGCTGCGGCGCTCGCGGATTGGTTTGGTAACGGGGGAGTGGACCAGGTTTATCTTAGTCCGATGAAGCGGGCTGCTCAGACCGCCGACCCACTGTTGAAAGCCAAGGGGCTCAATGGGATCGTGATGGAGGGTCTCAGGGAGGTTGATTTTGGAGACTGGACGGGACTCCATTGGGGCGACATTCAGGAACGGTTTGGCATCGCCGCATTTGATTGGCTTGAGGTGCTCGAACGCGGCGGAATTGCGAATGGTGAAAGTGCGCATGAACTACGTGCACGGGTTGAGCCGTGCATTCAAATGATCATGGACGAGAATGCGCATCGGAGTGTCGCAGTGGTCTGTCACGGGGGGATTGTGAGAGTGATGCTTGCCCTGCTTCTTGATCTGCCTCTCTCCCACATGTCGCATTTCAATGTGGATTATGGGAGTGTGACCATGCTGGAGATCCAACCCCACAAGAAGCATGCGGTTGAGATTGAGTTGCTGAATTTTTGCCCCTTTGTGGACCGGGCTGGGACTCGAATTCATGCGTCCGAACGGGTGCTTGCAAGCAAGTGACCGTCCGCAGGGAAAAATTTCAATGGAGAGCGCACCGCATGATGAAACAGCACCCCGGCGGCAGACGAGGGTTGTGGTTGTGGGCGGTGGCCCTGCCGGACTCCGTGCCGCGGAGGTTGCTTCATTCGCGGGCGCATGCGTCTCGCTTTGGGATCGCAAGCCATCTGTAGGGCGTAAGTTTCTGGTCGCGGGCCGCGGTGGATTGAATATTACCAAGCAGGAGTCGCAACAGGTTTTCTCGAGCCATTATCATTCTGCAGGGCATTCGGAGACGCTTTGGGGTTCGTTGATCGGCGAGTTCGGACCCGAGGAGATGCGTGACTGGGCCCTTGGGCTGGGCGTGGAGACGTTTGTCGCATCCACGCGGAGAGTTTATCCCAATGAAATGAAAGCCGCCCCGCTTCTGCGCCGATGGGTGGAACGACTCAAGTCAAATGGGGTGAGATTCCACATGCGGCACGAGCTTCGCGAATTGTCTGTTGGCGAGACGCTCACCCTCAAATTTTTGAATCCCGAGCGGCGGGAGGTTTGCGTCAGTGCGGATGCTCTGGTTCTTGCGATGGGTGGCGCATCGTGGCCGCAAACTGGTTCAGACGGGGCTTGGGTGTCGTTGGTCAGGAAGCTAGGCGTGGAGGTCGCCGATTTGCAGCCTGCAAATTGCGGATGGGAATGGAGCTTTGACAAGGACTTCTCTGAGCAGTGGCAGGGTACGCCGATCAAATCCGTGCATGTGTGCGCGAATGGAGAAGTGGCAAAGGGCGAGTTGCTCGTCACTCGATACGGCTTGGAGGGTGGTGCAATTTATCAGCTTGGCGCCAGGCTGCGGGAGATGAGCGTCCCGTGCATCACAGTGGATTTTAAGCCGCATTCCACCCTCGAGCAATTGGTCTCAAAGATGGGACCAATCAGGCGTAATTTTATCAATGAATGCAAGCATCGCTGGAAGCTTCCAGAAGTTGTGGTTGAGATGTTGCGGCGCATATCCCGGGGTGTTGATCCCGGGAACGCCCATGAGCTGGCGGCAATGGTCAAAGCGTTCCGCATTCCGTTGAAAGCGCCGCGACACATTGCTGAGGCGATTTCCTCAGCGGGTGGAGTTCGCTTCACTCAACTGAATGAAGAGCTAATGTTGACGAGCTTGCCCGGGGTTTTTGTCGCGGGAGAGATGTTAGACTGGGATGCGCCGACCGGCGGCTATCTGATGCAGGGCTGCTTTGCAACAGGCACACGTGCGGCGCGCGGAGCTCTCCGATGGCTGCAGCGGTGAAGACGCGTTGAGTCGTTTTAGTCCACGAGTTCCCCGATGAGCAGAAGTTTGGATGGATAGAAGAAAGTCCCGTCGTACTGCTCGGGTTTTTCAATTTTTACATTTCTTTTTGCAAGAATCGCAGCTTTGTCCGGTGTGGCGGGGTCTATTTCAATTCGAACCGAGTGAACCGTATCCGGTAATTCGCTGCAAAGTGAAAGCGTGCTGATTCGGTGTGAGCTGCAGTAGGAATCAAAAATGGTGACGGTCTTCGGAGTTTCGCCATCCACGGATACTCGAACTTGCCCTACATCTGGACCAATCAGTTGATAGAGTGAAGCACGAGTGCCTTTGAATTTGAAAGAGACAGATTCTCCGGATTTTGATCCTGCAAAAAGAGGGGAAAGCCGGGGGAAACGCTTGGTGAGTGCATGATCATCAGAAAGTTTTTGGATGCCAGCTGAGATCGCTGTGGCGGGCATTGAGACCATTTTTGCCATTTCATAGTTGTCCGGCGAAAGCGGTGTTATCTCACGATGAGCGATGGCTTTGGAGGACGCATTCTGAATGACGGGAAGTGAGCGTTGAATCGCCTCAAGGTAGAGTTGGTGGCCGGTTTCGACGTGCGGATGCACGGAGTCTGGCGCGAATACGAATTTACCCTGCACCTCGGCTTTCTCCAAGTCGTTGGAGGGAAGTTTTGCTTTCCAAAGAAGAATCCCCTCCTTGGCCATGCGCGCCACTTCCATGCCCATATGGATCGTCGGAATCTGATAATGGTCTGCCAACATTTCCATCGCGCAAACAGCTCTGGGAAAATTCCCTTCCAGCATCGGGGGCACCAGGGCTTCGGTCACAGTATAGACAAAGCAAATATCGCAATTCGGATGCGCCTTCCATGTTTTGCGAACAATCCCCTCCATTCCCTTGAGAATCCTCGAGGGGTCCGCTCCGCCATCGTTCACTGCAAACTCCACAAAGAGCAAATCCGGCCCGATATTCAAAACCTCGGACTCGACGCGAAACACCCCCAGATCCGATCCAGTACCGCCCAGTGCAGCGTTGATCTCGGTGAATTTGGCGTTCGGAAAAGTGGCTTGCATCAGCTTCAGCGATTTCACGCGCCAGCCCGGTTGAGCGGTGATTGAGCCGCCGAGATAGGCCACCTTCAATTCGGCTCCAGGCGTCTGGGCCTTGGTAAAAAAGTTCGGAAGCCCGGCCCGCGCGCTGACTTCCCTCGCTGGACGAATTGGAGGCTCCGGTGAAGGAGGAGCTGTCAAAGCACCGAGAGCGAACCCCGAGCAAAGGAGAAGAAAAAGAAGGCGACTCATATTATTTGTTTTGGGAAGGTTTGGCCGCGATGGACTCTGATTTAAGTGCAGTCACGCAAAGGATGCTGATGCTGACCAGCACGGTGGCAATCGCAATAGGTATGCGGTCGGTCTCGCACAGATCGAATAGAAGCTTTGCTCCATTCGACATCTTGAATGCCGAGTTTTGAATGTGCCACGTGAAGATCTTTGTGTTCGCCACAGCTTGCGGCTGATTGTTGATGAATGGGATTGCCAGTGATTGTATGCCGATCACGCGCGTGATCATCGCAAGCACGTTGCCTCCAATGAGTGACATGGCTCCGATTTTAATTGTGAGCGGCAATCGGTTCGCGAATCCCATTGCAGCAATCAGCAGAAGCATCAGATGTGCTTGAATGATACCGTTCATGCCGCCAACGCAGAAAAAGCGCAGAGTGGCCGCGTTTAGAACGATGCCTACGGTCCAGAACAGCCACCAAAACTTTGAACCAAGCACCGAGGAAAGTGGTTCGAGTTTGATTTTCCGGATGAATCCAAACGCGAGGATCCCAAGGATCACAAACGCTCCGACATTCCCGAAAGAGCCGAGCAGCCCTGAAAAAATCAGCGGCTTGTTGAGTTCCGGTAACTCCTCGGTTTGGATCTGCCGGCCATCATGCCAGAGCACTATCCACCATTTTAAAAATTGTGCGGGAGCAGGAACCCATTGGTCTAATCCGAGCGCGGAGATCGCCTTGAAGGGCAGAAAGGTTGAGGCGGTATTAAACGACACCGCCTTTGCGTAACTGGGTTGCTCCCCGGTTTCCGTAGTGACATAGAAACTGCCGATCGTCGTGTTGGCTGCCAGTGTTTGCTTGAAACCGAGGGCAGAAAAACATGGCAGAAACCAACTTGAAACGATGGCAGCAGACGCCAGCAGAGCAACCGCCGCAGTCTTGAGCCTCGAGTGGTCTTTCAGGCACCGGGTGATCCCATAGTGACCCCACATTAGAATTGCGAAAGGAAATGCTAGGTAGTGCGCAAGAAATGCGAGGGAAAAACCTGCCAGACCCAATGCTTCCAAGCGTTTGTTGGCGTTCGCGCATCCGTTGACGTACACCGCAAACGCCCCAAGGATGATTCCAGCGACAAA
>JBILLC010000117.1:0-6284 GCA_044376275.1 Chthoniobacteraceae bacterium
CACAAAACGCGGCGGGAGTTTGATAAATGCTTCGGAAAACGCAAGCGGATTTCAGCGAAGCTCACACGCCAACCCGCGACACACTGTCACCCACGGTCACCCAAAAAAACTCTCGAATCTCAGCGCGATCCCAAAGCGAGCAAGGTTTGAAACGCAGGATTCGCCTCATCACGGGACACAACCTCAACGTCGACTCGTGAGAAACCCGCGTCCTCAAGAAAACCCGTCAGGGCCGACTCTGTGAAACCAAGCCAAGTATCCGCATATAACTCCCGAGCCTGCTCAAACTGGTGCGCAAGCAAATCCAAGACCACCAAACGACCTCCCGGACGAAGGATCCTGTACGCCGACTGAACCGCCCGCTGGGGATTTCCAGCGTGATGCAACGCCTGAGAGAAAATCACCAGATCCACGCTTCGCTCCTCAATTGGAGGCTCCTCAATGTCCCCCAGCCGGTACTCCAAATTCGCGATGCCATTCTCAACCGCCAGCGAGGCCCCGAACTCGACCATCTTTTCAGAATTATCAACCGCTATAACCCGCTTAGCTCGCTTTGCGAGCAACTGCGAAAGATGTCCCTCCCCTGCCCCCAAGTCCGCAATAACCATCGGCTCCACCAGCGCAAAAAGCATCCTCGCCACCCCCTGCCAAGTCCGGCCCGGCACGTAGGCGCGTCCAAACTTACCCGCCATCCGGTTAAAGTATTCGCGACTCAAATCCGCCCGCTTCGCCCGCAGAACCCGAAGCGCCCTCGAGTCCTGCTTTGTCTCCGCGATCTCCTTCGCAGCAGCCTGCAAAACCTCCTGAAGCTGCACCCCGAGATGGTCGGTCTCCAGAGCGTAATAGATGTTCTTTCCAGCCCTCCGGTCACACACCAAACCGGCTCCGCGCAACTGTGCAAGATGGGAGGAAATGCGCGATTGGCCCATCCCGAGGATCTCCTGAATCTCAGCCACCGAAAGCTCCTCCTGCTGAAGCAACAACAGCAGCCGGATTCGCGTTTCATCGGCGAGCAGCTTTAAGGATTTAACAATTGACGCCATGTGAGGGCTAAACAATACATTGACACATCATGATGCGTCAATATATCAAGACCGAGAGCTGGCTGGAAAGCTCGGCTCCCTCTTCGAACCCGCAGCAACTCAAAGCTCTTACCACTCAACACATCCGCCCCTAATGTCTCGTCGTTCCATTTTCTCCTCTGAATCCGTCGGTGAAGGTCATCCAGACAAAGTCTGCGACACAATTTCCGATGCCGTCTTGGACGCATGCCTCGCCCAAGATCCAAGCAGCCGCGTTGCGTGCGAAACCTACGCAAAGAGCAATGTCGTGGTGGTCGGCGGGGAAATCACCACCAATGCGTCGCTCGATTACACGGCGTTGGTGCGCCAAGCCATCCGCGATATCGGCTACACCAATGACGATGACGTCTTTCACGCGGACAAAGTTTTCGTGATGAATATCATCACGGCGCAATCACCGGACATCGCGCAGGGAGTCGACGCGCGCGCTGCCGCCGGCAAGGAAACCGACGAGCAGGGAGCTGGAGACCAAGGCTTGATGTTTGGTTACGCGTGCAACGAGACGCCGGAATTAATGCCCGCGCCTGTGATGTTTGCGCACAGGCTCGGACGGGCGATCACGAAAATCCGCAAGGCGGGAGTCGTCAACTGGCTGCGGCCGGATGCGAAAACCCAGGTTTCCGTGATCTACGAGGGACAAAAAATCATTGGTATTTCGAATGTGGTGATTTCAACGCAGCACGCGGAATCAGCCACTCACGACACCATTCGCTCGTTTCTGATCGACGAAGTCATTCGCAAGGAACTGCCCGGCGAGCTCATTACCAAGGACACACAATTTTTAATCAACCCGACAGGTAGATTTGTTGTGGGCGGCCCGCAGGGCGACACTGGCCTTACCGGACGGAAAATCATCGTCGATACTTACGGGGGCATGGGCCGTCACGGAGGGGGTGCGTTCTCGGGTAAAGATCCTTCGAAAGTGGACCGCTCTGCGGCATACATGGGGCGTTACGTTGCGAAGAATGTGATCGCATCCGGACTGGCGGACCGTTGCGAAGTGCAGTTCGCGTACGCGATTGGGTACCCTGATCCGGTGAGTGTCAACGTGAACACGTTCGGCACAAACCATGTGGCAGAAGAAAAGATCGAGAAAGCTGTGACCGAGGTTTTCTCGTTCAAGCCAGCGCACATTGTACGCGACTTGGATCTGCTGCGTCCTATTTACCTGAAGACGACGAACTACGGACACTTTGGCAAAGCCGATCCTGAGATCACGTGGGAGCGCACCGACAAAGCCGACGCCCTCCGTAAGGCCGTGTAAAGCCACTTCGAAATTTTTTCTCAAACCAAAATCTTTCCCCGAACAAAAACGCCTGCAACCCAAACTACACACATGCTAACTGGAACCCGCCAACACACAGACTTCAAGGTACGCGACTTATCTCTGGCAGACTGGGGCCGCAAAGAGATTTCCATCGCCGAGAAAGAAATGCCCGGACTCATGGCAATTCGCGAGAAATACGCTCCGCAAAAGCCGCTGAAGGACGTGCGAATCACTGGATCACTGCACATGACGATCCAGACCGCAGTGTTGATTGAAACGCTGGTGGATCTGGGTGCGAACGTGCGCTGGGCAAGCTGCAACATTTTTTCCACTCAAGACCACGCGGCTGCCGCCATCGCGGCGACGGGAATCCCGGTATTCGCATGGAAGGGCGAGACTCTTGAAGAGTACTGGTGGTGCACGCAACAGGCGGTTTCTTTCCCTGATGGGAAGGGACCTCAACTGGTGGTGGATGACGGCGGTGATGTCACTCTTCTGATCCACACGGGCAATGAACTCGAAAACGGGAGCGACTGGGTGAACACAGACAGCTCGAACACGGAAGAGCAGGTCATCAAGAATTTGCTGAAGGAAATTAATCGTGAAAACCCGCTCTATTGGCAGGGCATTGTGAAAGAGTGGCGCGGTGTTTCCGAAGAAACAACCACCGGCGTGCATCGGCTCTACAAACTTCAAGAGCAGGCAAAGCTGTTGGTTCCTGCATTCAATGTTAACGATTCCGTCACGAAGTCGAAATTCGACAACCTCTACGGTTGCCGTCACTCGCTGATCGACGGGCTCAATCGCGCGATTGACGTGATGATTTCCGGCAAGGTCGCGGTGGTATGCGGTTACGGCGATGTGGGCAAAGGTTCCGCTCAATCGCTGAGGGGCCAAGGCGCACGCGTGATCGTGACGGAGATTGATCCAATCAACGCGCTTCAGGCGGCGATGGAAGGGTTTGAGGTCACCACGATCGAAGACACGCTCGGGCGTGCCGACATTTACATCACCACTACTGGAAATGTGGATGTCATCACCTTTGATCACATGAAGAAGATGAAAGACCAGGCGATCATCGCCAACATCGGCCACTTCGACAATGAGATCCAAGTGGACCGACTCAACGCGGCACCCGGTGTGAAGCGAACCAACATCAAGCCGCAGGTGGACAAGTACCACTTTGAGGACGGTCATGAAATCTTCCTGCTCGCTGAAGGGCGCTTGGTAAATCTTGGGTGCGCAACGGGTCATCCGAGCTTCGTGATGTCCAACAGCTTCTCCAACCAAGTGCTCGCACAGATCGACCTTTGGAAGAACCGCGACCTGTACAAGCCGTCGGTCTTTGTGCTCCCTAAAAAGCTCGACGAAGAAGTGGCCCGCCTGCACCTCGAGAAGATTGGCGTGAAGCTTACAGTCCTAACCAAGGAGCAAGCCGACTATATCGGTTCTCCGATCGAAGGTCCGTACAAGCCAGAACATTACCGCTACTAAAACTCGGTTACTCATCCAACAAACGCCGCTTCCGGTATACTCAGTTGTCCGGGAGCGGCGTTTCTATTTTCAGACACTCTCCAGCACACAACGCTCGGAATTCCAGCACGAACAGCGCATCAATCTGCGGCCACCTGAGAGGCTGGCGTGGGGTATGCAGTTTTGAGTCGACTTACTTTGCGTTGGAGCAATCTGCTTCGCCCCACGCGCCAATCGCAGCCAATCGCGCCAGGCAGCAAAGCGTGTTGGCGTCACGAACCTCTCCTCTTGCAACCATCATGCGCAAGTCCTGCGACGAAAAGACACGCACATCCGAAATCGCCTCACCGGGATCATGGTGAGCCCCGAGCGGGCTTGGATGAACCCCCCTCACCCATATCAAGTGGCAATGCTCGTCAGTGAACCCCGCGCTGGTGAAGAAATGCTGCAGGGACACAAGATCAGCGCCAGAAACAGGCTCGTATCCGGCTTCTTCCCGAAGTTCCCTGAGACCCGTTTCACAGATCGCCTGCCAATCATGAAATCCACTTTGGTCGATTTGACCGGCAGGAAACTCCCAGAGTGAATCCTGAATTGGCACGCGCTCTTGACGGATCATTACGAAGCCGCCGTCGGGAGTTTGAGCGGCCACGCAGACGCCGGGCTTCCGGTGGCAAACCGTCCACTCAAACGCGCTCTTGCGCATCGGAGAACTCATCTGCACTCGATGTATCTCAACGAACGGATTGGAAAAAAGCACCTCGCGCACGTGCGTGATCCAACCCTGAGCTGCATTGACAAAATCGTGAAATCTCATCCGTAAAGAATCACCGTGCGTGAGAATACCGGCTTGTCATCGAAGATGAGCCTGCCAGCGGGCGATTTGAGAAGACACATTCTGGGGCGATGGCGCCCCGATTGCCTGCCGCGCCTCCATAGACCGATGAACGCTGAGGATGGAATGTACATCCCGTTCAAAAACACTCGAGAGCTCGTGATACTGCTCGAAAGACAAATCTGTGAGTTCGCAGCCTTTTTCCGCACAGAGCGCAACGGCGCGGCCGATCACCTCATGAGCCTTGCGAAACGGCATGCCGTGGTTGACAAGATAATCGGCGAGATCCGTCGCCAGGAGATTTGGGTCAGCGACCGCAGAAGCACATTTCGCAGGATTCACCCGCGCCGCTCGGAGCATGGGCGCATAAACCGCAAGCGCTGCTTTCACCGTGTCTACGGAGTCAAAGATTGCCTCCTTGTCCTCCTGCATGTCCCGATTATAGGTCATTGGCAGCCCCTTCATGAGTGTCAGTAGCGACATTAGATTTCCATAAACCCGCCCAGTCTTGCCTCGGGTCAGCTCCGCCACGTCCGGATTCTTTTTCTGCGGCATCAGAGACGAGCCTGTAGTGAACGCATCGGAGAGAGTCACGAATGCAAACTCAGCCGACGCCCACAAGATCAGGTCCTCGCTAAGTCTGGACAAATGCATGGCAACAATCGCCAGCGTGGAAAGCAGTTCGATCGCAAAATCGCGATCACTGACCGCGTCCATGGAATTTTGGGTGACTGCGGGAAACCCGAGTAGTTCGGCAATGAGCGAGCGGTCCAGTAAGATCGTGGAGCCGGCAATCGCTCCGGATCCAAGCGGCATCACATTCAAGCGTTTGCGGCAGTCAATAATCCGCTCTGAATCGCGCTGTGCCATTTCTACGTAGGCGAGCAAATGGTGGGCAAAAAAAACGGGCTGTGCACGCTGAAGGTGTGTGTATCCGGGGATGACCACGTCTGAATTTGCGGAAGCAAGCTCGACTAATGCCGCCTGGAACTCACGGAGCAGCTGAATTATCATATCGCACTCCGATCGCAGGTAGAGGCGGATATCCAGTGCAACCTGGTCGTTTCGGCTGCGCGCGGTGTGCAGCTTGGCTCCGGCATCACCGATCCGCCGTGTGAGCTCCGCCTCGATGTTCATGTGGATGTCTTCAAGCTCCTCCTTGAACTTGAATGTGCCCGCTGCAATCTCACGGCCAATTTCATGAAGACCCTTCACGATTGCATCACGCTCTGACTCTGAGATGAGCCCGGCCTTTAGAAGCGCAGCCGAATGTGCGACAGAACCCTCGATATCGTGCGGCCATAAGCGCCAGTCAAACGAGATGGACTCTGAAAACGTCTGCAAAAGCTCTGCAGTTTGCTGTTGAAAGCGGCCTTTCCACATAATGAAAAAAAGAGGGTGCAGCGCTGGTGCTAGTGCAAAACTCGCCGGCTCGGAAGGCAAAACGTGCTGGAGGACAAACCAACCCCGGCCCAAACCATCCGCGGCGCGTAAAGTTCCAAAGTCAACCGAACAACCGGCAGGCAGCGCTGCCCCATAAGCCGTCACTTTCCATTGGATTCGGGACTCTGATGCGCTGCCGTTCTTGCCCGCGGAAGCAAGCCAGGTACTTTGGCTTGTTGGCAGA
>JBILLC010000118.1:0-6282 GCA_044376275.1 Chthoniobacteraceae bacterium
CTCGGGTTTTGCGCCCGCCGCCTCCCACTCCTTAGCCTTCCGGTAGCCGCCCAGAAAATAGCCGTTCAGAAGACCCGCAATCTGACGGCGCGCCGCAATCTCAGGCTCGGTGCGAACCGCCTTCTTTTCCGGCCCCGGCCGTGTGGAGCGATCCCACGCTGCCAACGCCCGCTCCGCCGCCTGCCTGCCGATCGCATGATGCTGTTCAAACTGGTCGCTCGACACGAACAGTGCGGCGCCGAAAGTGTCAAACTCCCCCTCCGCGTTCCCGATCGCCAGACTGTCGTCTGGCAGTGCGCGCACATCGGCGTCCACGCCGAGCAGATCCCGCAGCGTATGTCCGAGTTCTCTCCGATTGATCCGGCGCAAAACAGTGGTTCGGCCCGCGTCCCCGATTGATTTCCGCGCCGCTACGAGCGTCGCGGATAGCGCCTCCAGAAAACGTGTTTTCGCTCCGCGCTCCGGCTGCTTGGAATCTTCCGGCGGCATCTCTCCCGAATTGATTTGATTGAGAATCTTCTGCCAGCGGTCCGCGTTTTCCACCGAATCAAGCAGGAACGAAACGTTGTCGAGACGAAGCTTGCCCTTTTGTTTTTCAACCCCGTGACATTCGATGCAGTACGACTGGAAAAACTCCCGGTGCTTTTCGTCGAGGTGCGCCTTCGGAGGTTCTTTTCGGGTCTCAGCCGCTTTCAGCGGTCCGCGCATTCCGGGCATTCCGCAAAAGCACAGCAGCAAAACCCAAGTCATCAGTGATGGAATTCGATTCATCCTTTTTCAAAAAGTGTCTTTGAAGCGCATGACGCGGTGCTGAGGCGTGACAGCAAGGTTTGATGCCTCGCAATCTCGCGCAACTTTTCAACTCGCCGTGCGAGGGCTTCGTGAAACCAGCTATGCGCGCAGTTCCCGGATTGGCCCCGTGCTGTCGCCGTGCCGTTCCGTGTCGATTCCGATGCCCTGAAGCAGCGTGAGCCACACGTTTGCAAGGGGAGTGTCCTTTGGCAGCACCACATGCTGCCCGAGTTTGATGGAGGATCCGCCGCCGCTTAGCAGCGTTGGACAGTTATCCAAGAAATGAATCGAGCGGATGTTGCTCCCGTACACCACGCTGGTGTGATCAAAAAGACGGCTCCCATCGGATTCCTGGACGGATTTCAACTTGTCGAGCAACCCGGAAAGCAACTGGCTTTGGGTGGCATCCCGTTTTTTCGAGGCCTCCATCCTGTCGCCGGGCAGGTAATGGCTCATGTCGTGCGGGGCGATTTTGAGATCCAAACTCTGCAGCAAGGTGCCCACGGGTTGCCGGTAAGTGATGACCCGCGTGCTGTCGGTCTGCAGTGCAGCTACAATCAAGTCGTACATGACACGGATCTCTTCCTTGCCCCCAAGCCCCGGCTTGGGTTCGGTGACGGGTGGTTTCACCTTGGGCACCGTCAGCCACTGCTCGTCTTTTGCGAGGCGCAACTCGATGTCCCGGATGCTCTGGAAATACTCGTCGAGCTTGTCGGTGTCCGCCTTGGAAAGGCCCTGCTGCATCCGTTTCGCGTCTGTCCGTGCGGCATCAAGGACGCTCCGGCGCTGACTGAGCATCGCCTGCCGCTCGCTGAGCGGGGTTTTTTCATCGGAAAAAAGCCTGTGAAAGGTTGCGACTGGATTTTCCAAGCCCGCCATCGGTTTGCCCCGTGCGTCCCATGCCAGTGAAAGGCCGGGGCCGTGACCGGAGTTGGCGACATCGGGCGAATTGAGTTGCACAGAGGCGAAGCGCGTTTCCTTTCCAAGGTGCGCCGCTGCGACCTGATCCGCGCTGACGCTGTTGTGGAAGCTCTGCCCGGGCTCGGCATAACGATTCGCGCCTGTTAGCCAAAACGTGCTGCCCCAGTGCGCTTCGTTGGTGAATTTGTTTGAGCATCCCTGCACCACGGTGAGGTCCGACTGATGCTTTGCGAGGGGACGCAGCCCTTCGGAAAGTTCCCAATCGGCACCGGTTCTCTTCGGATCCGGAAACCATGTTTCGTTTGTGACTCCCCAGCCAAAGCCGAGGAAAACCATCCTTTTTGGGGGGGCGACTGGTTTGGCGGAGGCGAAAGCGCGAAACCCAAGCGATTCGAGGAAGGGCAGTGCGATCAATGCGCCGGAGCCTCGGAGGAATTTGCGGCGTGGAAGAGGGGACATCAGGGGTGGTTGTTGACGGAGTTGGAAACTCGATTTGGGCGAGGGGACGAGGAGTGCTCTACTTTAGAGAGGAAGTGAGATCACAGTGATCTGACCCGGCTTTAAACAAAAACTTAGTCGTCGATTTGGATTCGGAGAGGTTCGATTTTGCTCACCGAGCGGGTGGCGGTCCGACTGTGATTTCTGGACGCTCTTTTGCTCCGACCATTTTCGCTCGGAGGCAAGAAGGCACCAACGCGAGAGCGTCTGGTAGTAACTAGTAGTAGCCCGTGGAGGTGTCCTGCGGCTTGCCTAGGTGAAGGCGCAGCGCGGGTAACCCGGGGCGGGAACTGGAGCATCCACGCGGGCCGCCACTGGGATGGCCCGGAGTACCGCGGTAACATCAACGGCTTCCGGGTGGCCTTCGGCTCAGCTCCCTAGCTTGGGAAAAAGCGCCAGTCAACAAAATGCCCGCCAGCCGAAGGAGGTTTGTCAGCAGCGTATAACACAGCTACCGGCGCGAGCAGCGGGGCGGTGAGGAGCGTTAGGGCGTGTTTCATAGGGTTGGCTATTCTCAATTTCACTTCTCATCTTCTCCATCGTTCCAAAAGCCTCGGAACACCTGGAGCGGGCTGGCGGTTTCCTGATCGGTGACTTGAGGGGCGTATTTCCATTGCCAGAAATCCTTGAAGAGCGCTGCGGGATCGGGTTTGGCGCGGTCTTTCCAGTAAGCGCGGTCATGTTCGAGGATGCTGGCGCGTGAGTGCTGCCACTCACGGTTCACTTTGGTGAACCACGCGTCCTGCTTTTGCGTGAGCGATTGCACGATCTCGGGATGTTGCGCAGCAAGGTCATGTTTCTCGGCGGGATCGGCATCGAGATCGTAGAGGCGTGGCGACCGTTGCGTTGAAGTCGTGGGCGCGTCGAGCTGGCGGTCGAGCGGCATCTCCCAGTGGGGCTGCGTGAGTCCGCGCACATACGACGGATTGTCCCGTCCGGAGTCCTTTTTCAATGATGCCTCGTCGCCCGGCCAGTGGAGCTTCCAGTGGCCCTCGCGAACGGCGGCGTTGCAGTGTGACACAGGCGCGTAGCGGTTGCGCTGGAAGGGCAGCGCTCGCTGCGTGAGTGCTGGCGTGGGTTTGCCGAGGAGAAGCGGCATGATATTGAGCCCGTCAAAGGCTTTGGCTCCCGCCGGTGCGGACTGACCCGTGAGACCAAAGAGCGTCGGCAGCCAGTCGCAGCCATGGACTGGCGTATCGATGACCTGAGCGATGGGAATGTGCCCCGGCCACGCGACGATGCAGGGCACACGGATGCCGCCCTCCAGCACGTCCTGCTTCTGGCCGGAGAAGACTCCGTTGAAACGCTGCTGCGAGCCGAGTTCGGGATCCTTTGCGAGCGAGGGGCCGTTGTCGCTTGTGAAGACGATGATGGTCTTCTCCCAAAGGCCTTCGTTCTTGAGCGACTGGAACACGCGGCCCAGGCCGGTGTCCATCGCCTCGATCATCGCGTATATCACGGCGACAGCTTCGCTGGCATCCTTGCCAAGGCGCTCGCGATATTTTCGCACCAACGCATCCGGTGCGGCGAGCGGGCCGTGCGGCGCGTGATGCGCGAGGAACAACGCAAACGGCTTGTCTTTTCGGGAGCGAATAAACTGGATGGACTCATCATTGAACGCATCCGTGAGGTAGCGTCCGTCGCGCGGAACGAGTTCATCGTTGCGCAGCAAATTCCACTTCCAGTAGTCCTGCCCGCCATTCGGAAAGCCGAAGAAGAGATCGAAGCCGCGCAGGTGCGGCAGGTAATCGCGGCAATAGAGCCCATTGTGCCATTTGCCGATGAGCGCCGTCGCATAGCCCGCGTGACGGAAGTAGTTGCCAAAGGTCCTCTCGGACAAATCGAGCCGATCCAGCCCGCGATTGCTCGGCACATCCACCGCGCCCGTGCGGTGATTGAACCGGCCGGTGAGATACCCGGCCCGCGCCGGCGAGCACAGCGGCGAAGGCGAATAATGTGCCGTGAGCCGCGCGCCTTCTTTCGCGAGCGCATCGAGCGCCGGCGTGTCGATGTGCGGATTGCCATAGCAACGCAAGTCGCCCCAGCCGAGATCGTCCGCGAGGATGAAGAGGACGTTGGGCCTCTGTTTCGGTGCAGCGGCGGCATGCAGAGCGGCCAGCGGCGCGAGCATCAGGGCGGTGAGGAAGGTGAGTGTGGGTTTCATGCTTTCAGCATTCTCAGTTCACGGATGTTCCTTGGGTTTTGGCAATTTTCGCCTCGCCGCCCCGATGGACGGCTTTCGCGGTAGCAGGTACCGAGAGGTCATGAAGGTCGAGGGCTTCGATTACTAGGCATTTGCTTTTTTGGCCGGGTCACGGGAAACGGTTTGGGAGCGGATTGGGGCCAGAGGAGAGAGGGGGCTGGAGGCAGATCCTGTGTGGCTTAGGTATGCTTGAGCTCGATGTTCACAGTCTGACCAGCAGGCAGGGCGAAGCGACCTTTGCCGAGCGGTTTCAGCTCCAGCTTCTCGTCGGGGTGCACTACGAGTTCGCCCGCGGCGGTGGGCGGCAGCGTCAGGGTGAGCGTGCGGGCGCCGAGCGGTCCCTTGCCGGAAAACCCGATCGGGCCGTGCGGCGTGTGCACCGTCAGCGCGAGGTCGGGCAGGTCGGCGAGCTGGGGGCGGATCTCGTAGCGCTTGAACGCCGGCTCCAAGAGGCGGATCCCGGCTAGGCTCATCACAGCGACGTAGATCGGGGCGACGGAGGCAAAGCTCCAGACCATCGTCGAGTCGGGCCGTTTGCTGCCACCGTAAAATTCCTCGATGCCGTTGTTCAGCAGCACCGATGGCATGGTGCCAAAGACCTCGCGAAGCTCCTTGACCACCACGTCGGCTCTCCCGCCTTTCGCCAGGGCCCACCATCCCCACGCCACCGGCTCCGTCGAATTGTCGATGCCGACGTTCTTCGGCTTTGTCGCCAGCAGTTCCACGCTGCGCTGGATGTCGCCGCCAGGGCAAAGGTCCAGTTCGACCGAGATTCCGAGGGTTATTTCGCTGGAGTGAACGCCGCCATCCTCGCGCCACCAAGGCAGGTTGTCCACAAAGGCACCGTGCTCGCGGCTCCAGAAGCGGGCGACGGTGGCCTTCAGCACGCGTTCTCCCATTCGCTCGATTTCGGTGGCGAGCTTCGTGTCACCGAAAGCGCGACACATCGGGGCCATCGCCTGGCTGAGCATGGCGGCCCAATACAGGTTGAAGGGGCATTGCCGGTTCCGTTGGTGTGGGAAGCAGCCGGAGAAGCCCACGTAAACGATCGGGAAACCGTAGTCTTCCTGGTTCACGGGAAGGAGGTCGTCAGCGTCCATCTTTCCGCGCAGATAGTTCACCTGGCGTAGCAGCCGCGGATAGGGTTCCCGCAGAGGCGCGAGGTCGCCCGTGTAGAGGTAGTAGTCCCAGCAATCAAAGGTGAATCGTACACCCATGTCGAGAATCGCCCCGCAATGCGTGGCTTCCAGCATCCTCTGGCCCATCCGGGCGATTCGGTCGTGAGACGGCCAGGTATCCATGAAGTAGCCCTCGGCCGTGCTGCCCTGGCTGAAACTTCGCAGGAAGCGCGCCACCTGTCGGTCCTCCCCGGCCAGCGTGTGGATGGCATGACGACAAAGCGACATCCCGCCGGAGTATTGATTCCGCTCCCGGCTCATATCGTCCACGAAGGTTTCCTGGGCGGTATTACGCATGGAGTTGGTGGCGGCGTCGAACACCCGCTGCACCACCGGATCCGAGGTGATGACGCGCGGTTCGTGAGGCCAGGGGTATTCGCGCTTCAGGATGCCGGGGTTCGACACCACGACCGTGCCGCGACCCGGATGCAGATGCACTTGCAGCCAGCGGAAGCAGTCGAAGTCAAACCAGCTAAAGTGGTTCAGGCCGTCCCGGCAGGTGAAGCGCGCCCATTTGTGGTAGGTCGTGTTCAACAGCGTCGGACCTCCCACTGTGTGTCCGTCCTGAGTCATTAGCTCCAGCGTCGTCCCTGCGGGCGCTTCAATCGTGATGCCCGGCCAGCCCACCACTTGCTCGGGCAGTGCAAAGGTCAGGGTCGTGCCGCGCTCGGGGTCAAGTTCCACCCGCCA
>JBILLC010000276.1:0-4045 GCA_044376275.1 Chthoniobacteraceae bacterium
CCCATCATCCAACCAGCGACACATATACGGGGACCGGCGAGCGATGAAATTCCAATTGCAATTGCGACTCATTCTCAAATAGTAAAACAGTGAATGATTTGAATCCGTAAACCTCCCCTTTTTCCAAAGTCAGGCCTTTATCGCAATCAAACTGCATTAGTAACATCATCCGATCACTGGATATGCCGGACATTCCCTCTCTCTTTCAAAAAGGCGGCCCGATCATGTGGCCCATCCTCGCCTGCTCGCTTGCGGCACTTGGCGTAGTGATTGAACGGATTCTGTTCCTGATCGCCGAGGGGGTGCGTCGCCAGCCAGCAATTGTGGACGCCATGCTTGATGCCGTGGAGCAACAGCAGACCGACAAGGCGCTTGAGCTGGGGAGGGATTGTTCGGATTTTGTCGTGAGAACTCTGTGCGCTGCATTGTCGCATCAGAGGGAAAAGAGCGTGTCGAGCGCACTTTTGCGATCGGCGGAAAGGGAGTTGGCGCGGTACGACCGGGGGTTGAGTACGCTGGACACGATCATCACGCTGGCGCCGCTGCTGGGGCTACTGGGAACCGTGACAGGCATGATGGGTTCCTTCAACATGCTGGGAGGCAGCGAGCTTGGCTCTCCGACGGCCATCACCGGAGGGATCGCGGAGGCGCTGATTGCAACAGCTTTCGGTCTGGGGGTCGCAATCACGGCCCTGATTCCCTTCAACTATCTCAACGCCAAACTTGAGCACGCAAGGCGGGAGATTCAGGACGCGGCCGCGCATGTGGAAATTCATTTGGAGAACGCTTCAAAAGCAGCAAAGCCATGACTGTGATCCCTTCCCCTCGCAGTAAACGACACGCTCGGATCGAGATCATTCCCCTGATCGACATCATGTTTTTTCTCCTCGCGACTTTCGTGATGGTGTCATTGTCAATGGTCAAAAGCCACGGGGTACCAGTCCGGCTTCCCTCCACAACAAGCGGGCAGCAAATCGAGCACAAAGACTTCAGCACAATTAGCGTCACCGCCAGCGGCCAGGTTTACATCGACAAGGAGGAAGTTTCACTCGCCGAGCTGGCTGCGAAGCTGGCCGCGCTCAAAGCGGACAACGAGGAATTTAAGATTTTCATCAATGGCGATGAAGACGCGCGCTTGGGTCTGGCCATCGAGGTGCTGGATGCGGCTCGCTCGCTTGGAATCACAAAAATCGCTTTTGAAACCCGGACCAAACCCAGCGTGCAATGACCGGTTCCCTCCCGCGGCAATCGCTCCAAACCAATGACGCCGATCGCGCGCGCCTCTGGACTGGGTGCATTGTTGCCGTGGGGCTGCACGCACTGATCGCCTTCGGGCTCCCGAAAGCCATCGTGACACCAGCAGAGTTCTCCATGCAGGCTCCGGCTGAGAACGTTGAGGTGGAGCTGATCGAGGCCCATCAAGAGGAGAGCACGCCACCCGAGCCGCCGACTCCGCCGATGCCGCCCCAGATCGCCGCTCCTGAAACACCCCCGCCTGCCCCGATGCCCGCGCCTGTGCTTAAGGAAACAGCGCCGGATCCCCCGCTTACCCCGCCGCCTCTACCCAAAGAAGAAACCCTCGCGAAGATCGAGGAACAGCCCGCTCCACCCCCGGAACCAACTCCAGCGCCGCCGCCACCACTACCGGTTGCAAAACCGGCACCTCCGAAGCCAGTGAGGACAATTTCAACACCGGAGTCCGGGGCAACTTCAAACAAGTCACCCAGCTCCACAAACCAGACGGGTGCCGCGGGTGACACGTCGAAACCCAGCGTACTTTACAACCCGCCGCCCATCTATCCGAGCGAGAGCACACGCGCTAACGAGGAGGGATCGGTACTGCTGAGCGTACAAGTCAACGCATCAGGCCGCGCCGACACCGTCACAATATCCAAGTCGAGCGGTTTCCAGCGCCTTGACCGCTCCGCCTCAGAAGCCGTCCGCCGATGGAAGTTCAAACCGGCAACGCGCAATGGCAAACCAATCGCGACGATCGTGGATGTTCCGTTTGTTTTCAGACTCAAACAGTAGACGACTAGAGCGATACGACTGGAAGACAGCCGTCATGAATCCAAGGGGATCGATCGCAGCCCAGACGAGGTTAACAGAGCTCGCCCCACACATCGCCCGTCGAATCAATGTCTCTTAGCGCCCGGCGTGTAGTCGGCCGCATGATAGGAGCTCCGGACCAGGGGGCCGGAGGCCACATACTCAAACCCTTTCCCATAGGCTATTTCACGATACTGCTCAAACACCTCCGGACGAATGTATTCAACCACCGGCAAATGCTGAGGACTCGGCCTCAAATACTGCCCCATGGTCAGCACCTGCACACCGGATCCCCTCAGATCGTCCATCGCCTGAAAAATCTCCGTCTCCTGTTCGCCCAGCCCCAGCATGATCCCGCTTTTGGTCGTCATCTCGGGGGCGATCTCCTTCACTCGCGCCAAGACATTCAACGAAAGCCGGTATTTCGCTCGAGAGCGCACCATCGGGGTCAACCTCTCGACTGTTTCCAAGTTGTGATTAAAAATATGCGGCTTCGCATCGATCACCGCGCGCAGATTTTCGTCGCGCCCGTGAAAGTCGGGGGTCAAAACCTCCACAACGATGGCCTCATCCAAGCTTCGAATCGCTCGAATGGTGCGCGCGAAGTGGTCCGCACCGCCATCCTTCAAATCATCCCGGGCCACGGCGGTCACCACGACGTGCTTGAGTCGCATCCGGCGGACGGCCTCTGCAACTCGCTCAGGTTCATCATTCTCTAAAGCAAACGGTTTCGCCGTGGTCACGGCGCAGAATCCGCAGGCCCGCGTGCACCGATCGCCCGCAATCATAAAAGTCGCCGTCCCCTGACTCCAGCATTCCCACCGGTTTGGGCACTGCGCCTCCTCGCAAACGGTGTGCAGCTTGAGGTCTGACACCAGCGCCTTGGTCGAGAAAAACACCGGATTTGAAGGCAAACGGACCCGAATCCAATCGGGTTTTTTGGCTTGGTGCAGCGCTGGATCTATTTTGGAGCAGGCCATATCTTTCCAAACCATAGAGCGACTGGTTTCAAAATCAACCACGCCCCTCGAAACGACCACAGAACCCAATCCCCTTCCCCCTGCCGAAAGACCCCTATTTCCGAGTCTCAAATTTCTGCAATAATGCTCAAACTGATGCGAGTCACCGGCATTTACCTTTGGTTCAAGCGTCCTTCTTTCGGCACAGCCCTCATCGCCTTCCTCGCGCTTCAGGGAATCAACGCGAAGGCGAAGCCGGCATCACCATCAGAGCTTTCCAAGATCCTTAACTCCGATGTTGATGATCAAAAGCGGCTAAATGCTCTACGCGAACTCGAGGAGACCTCGCCGCCCGACGCGAAGCAAATCACCCGTTCACTTGCCGACACCTCACCGGCAATTCGAACGGAGATCATCCGCCTCGCCCTGCCCCTGATCGAAGGCGACGACGAACTGCAGATCCGCCTTCTCGCACTTGCCAACGATCGCAGCGAATTGGTACGGCTCCAACTGCTCAAATCGATCCAGCATTTCACCCACCCTTCCGCAAAAAAATCGCTGCTGAGAATCCTCACTCTCCAAGTCGGATCCAATGCCGGCACGACGGCCGCAGGTTCGACCCTGCAGGGAATGGAGTGGGAAACGCTTAAACGGCTGCTTGCCCATCCGGACTTCAATGCGCCCACCGAGACGAACGGGAAAATTTTGCGCCTTTTGACCGCCAGCATCGCGACGCTCCCGGACAGCATGATAGCGCTCTTGGATTTCATCGCCTCCGACGCCGGTATTTCCTCGGGCCGGCGTGCGGAGATTTTGCGCTGCGTTTGTCAGCGGGAAACCGATGCAAAACTACCACTGCCGCGCAAGCCGGATTCGCTCGCTTACCTCATCTCCTCTACGGATGCGGAGATCCGCGATGCAGCCCGGAAACTTGAATCGCAATTCGTCTGGCCCGAATTTCCAGCCACCGACAAATAATCAATCACCATGTCAACTGCCATCGCAACCACGCCTCGGGTCATCGAACTTGCACTCGA
>JBILLC010000174.1:0-5349 GCA_044376275.1 Chthoniobacteraceae bacterium
CAAGGCGATCGTTCTGTGGCTGAGCCGCGAGGGCACTTACATCCGTGAAGCCAAGGACGCGCGTGTGGCCTATGAGCGGCTGCTTGCCACGGTTAACGCGATGCTCGAGTACGATCAAAACATTGAGATCTGGATCGAACCCAAGCCAAACGAGCCCACGGACCAAGCCTATGTGCCAACGATCGGACACGCCATCGCACTTGCCTACGCTTCGAGCGATCACAAGCGGGTCAAAGGCTTGATTGAAAGCGCACACGCGATCCTTGCCGGGCTGGATCCAAGCGACGAGATGGCTTTCGCGCTCGCGCACGACAAACTCGGAAGCGTGCATCTCAACGACCAGAACGGATTAAAGTACGATCAGGATAAGAACTTTGGCGGCGCCAACCTTCGGGCGGCGTTTAATCAAGTGCGCGTGCTCGAAGAGAACGGGTACGGTTCCAAGGGCGAGTTTATCGGCTTGGATGTGAAAGCTATGCGCACCCAGGCGGGCTTTCCGGTGACCGCCCACCTCGCCAACAGCCGCAGCCTTTTCCTGAGTCTCGTCGAGAAGGCCCGCACGCTGGATCAGAAGCTGGTGGCCCAGTACCGCGACGCCCGCGATTACGAGGCGCTTGAACTCTATATACTCCGCCACCTGATGGGACTACGCTAACCACCCTTAAAAATTTCTAAGATGAAATCCGCCCGCCTCAACCGCCTTTTCAACGCCAAATCCGGACGCTGTTTCGACGTGGCCGTGGACCATGGTTTTTTCAACCAAGCCAATTTCCTGCAGGGGATTGAGTCGATGTCAAAGGTGATCAAAACCCTTGTGGAGGCTGCGCCTGATGCCATCCAGTTGACCGTCGGACAGGCCAGGCATCTGCAGTCGATCCCGGGCAAATCAAAACCAGCACTGGTGCTGCGAACCGATACCGCGAACGTGTACGGGTCGACGCTGCCCGCGACACGCATCAGCACGATGATTGACGAGCCCATGCTCCAGGCCGTGCGCCTGGACGCTGCTTGCGTTTGCGTGAATCTTTTCCTAATCCCGGGCGCTCCCGACGTCTATGCCCAGTGCATCGACAACATCGTGCGTCTTAAAACGCAATCCGATCACTACTCCATGCCAATGATGGTTGAACCTCTCGTGTTCCGCCCAAATTCTGAAAAGGGTGGATACGAGGTGGATGGTGATCCCGAGAAAATCGTGCCCTTGGTGAGGCAGGCCGTTGAACTTGGCGCCGACGTGCTGAAGGCGGATCCCACGGATGATCCTACTGTTTACCACCGCGTGGTTGAAACAGCGGGTGGAGTGCCGCTGCTGGTTCGTGGCGGAGGACGCGTGCCCGATGAGGAGCTACTTGAGCGAACGGGTGTGCTTATCAAACAGGGAGTGCAGGGGATCGTTTACGGTAGGAACATTATCCAGCACCCAAAGCCCGCCGGGATCACACGCGCGCTGATGGCGATGGTGCACGACAATGTCTCCGCCAAAGACGCGTTGAAGTTGGTTAACGCCTGAGCAGCCTCATAAAAGGTCATGCCGCTTCATTCCTCATTCCTTGGAGCACTCGGGGGGATCCTCGGTCCAAAGCAGGTGTTAACCGCGATGGAAGACATCCTGCCGTACGGCTTTGATGGAACGGCGGCTCTCAAACAGTCGCCCGGCGCCGTTGTTTTTCCAAAAACAACGCAGGATGTCTCTGATTGCATGCGACTGGCTGCGCAGCATGGCGTACCCGTGGTGACGCGCGGCTCCGGCACCGGGCTTAGCGGCGGCAGCGTGCCCCTGCCGGATGCGCTGGTGATGTGCTTGGTCGATATGAACACCATCATCAATGTGGACACGCGCAATCTGACGCTTCGGACTCAAAGCGGCGTCATCACTCAGCGCATCGACGAAGCTGCGGCTCCACACGGGCTGTTTTATCCGCCCGATCCGGGTTCTCTGCGCATCAGTACGATTGGCGGGAATGTGGCGGAGAACTCGGGCGGCCTGCGTGGCCTCAAGTACGGGGTGACGCGGGATTACGTCATGGGGCTTGAAGCTGTGCTTGCAGACGGAACCGTCGCACGTTTTGGCAACGCCTGCGTGAAGGATGTCGCTGGTTATTCCCTCAAAGACCTGTTCATCGGATCCGAGGGCACACTGGGCATTATCACTGAGGTGTTGCTGAAACTTCTCCCGCGCCCGAAGGCTCGCAAAACGCTGCTGGCGGTTTATGACCGGATGGAAGATGCAGCGGAAACAGTGTCCGCAATTATTGCTGAAAAGATTATCCCATGCACCTTGGAGTTTCTTGACCGCATGACCATCGGGTGCGTTGAGGCTTACGCGAAAATCGGTCTGCCCACCGATTGCGACGCGCTGCTGCTCATGGAAACAGACGGGCACCCTGCGGCCGTGGCCGAGGAGGCGGAAAAAATGGGTCTACTCGCCTCCAAACATGGAGCGCGCCTGGTGCGCGCAGCCAAGGACGAAGCGGAGGCGCTTAGTCTCGCTGCCGCGCGGCGAAACGCTTTCTCCGCACTGGCACGCGTGAAACCCACGACTATTTTGGAGGATGTGACCGTGCCGCGCAGCGAGCTTGCAAAAATGGTTTCTTTCATCGCACAAACCGCAACGCGCCTGCGGCTCCAGGTTGGCACTTTTGGCCACATGGGTGATGGCAATTTACATCCGACCTTTCTCACCAATGAAACCGATGCAGCGGAAATGGAGCGGGTCCACGAAGGCCTTGAAGCCATCGTCGAGAAAGCGCTTGAGCTTGGCGGCACCATCACTGGTGAACACGGCGTGGGCCTTGCCAAAAAGCCTTGGTTGCGCAAGCAGCTCGGCGATTCGAGTTATGGATTGCTCAAGCAAATCAAATACACGCTCGACCCCAGAGGTCTGCTCAACCCCGGGAAAATTTTTGATTAACCTGTGGCATCTTCTCTCTCAGAGCTTGATTACTCGATCCTGCAACAGTGCATGCATTGCGGCATGTGCCTGCCAACCTGCCCGACTTACGACGCCACCAAGAGAGAGCGCAACAGCCCTCGAGGCCGAATCGCTCTCATGCGGGAAATAGCGGATGAGGCCCTCACGCCATCAGTCGAGTTCGCTCAAGAAATGAGCTATTGCTTGGGCTGCCTTGCCTGCCAAACAGCGTGCCCGGCGGGCGTGCAATACGGCCAACTGCTGGAAACAGCGCGAGCCGAAGTTGAACACTGGGGCATCAACGACTCGGCGCTGCGCAACTTCTGGCGGACCCTGACGCTGCGCGTGTTGTTTATGAACCCTGGGTTGCTGCGCTTCGCCGGACTTCTACTGCGACTCTACCAGCGGAGCGGCGCTGAGTCTCTTGTGCGGCGGCTTGGACTGACGCGGCTGTTGCCAGCGAACCTGCGACGCTTGGAACCGCAAACACCGCAAATCGCTCCGTGCTTTTCGGATGAACTGATTTCCAAAAATGAATCTCCAGCCACCAAATTGGCGTCTGGAAACTCCGAGGGAGCCACGGGCAAACGCGTCGCGCTTCTGACAGGCTGCGTGCAGGACCTGGTTTTTTCGGATATTAACCGAGACACCGCCGACGTTTTACTTGCCAACGGCCACGCCGTTTTCACCCCGCCTTCGCAACCGTGCTGCGGCTCGCTGCATGCACACAACGGCGAACACATGCTTGCTGCGGAACTCGCTCGCCGAATGCTCGACCTCATTCCCCCGGGCGACTTCGACGCGATCATCACCAACGCCGGGGGATGCGGCTCGCACCTTCGCCAGTACACGACGCTGCTCGCCGATGATCCGGATTACGCGGAGAGGGCGCGCCTGTGGGACAGCAAGATTCGCGACATTCACGAGTGGCTGTTGGAGGCGGGATTCCGGAAACCGAGTGCCTCGCCATTCGAAGAACCAACAGCGGTGACCTACCATGATTCCTGCCATCTCGCGCACGGGCAAAAGGTCGTGCGTCAACCGCGGGAATTAATTGAAAGCATCCCCGGATTACAACTTGTGGAGCTGCCGGAAGCGTCTTGGTGCTGCGGCAGTGCGGGTGTTTACAACATCACGCAACCCGAACAATCAGCGTCCTTGCTAGCGCGCAAAATTTCGAACATCAGCAGCACGGTTCGCAAAAGCGGTGTGCGCCTGCTCGCCCAGGCCAATCCCGGTTGTCATCTGCAAATTCAGCGCGGACTGCGTGAAGCAGGCATTCCGGTTGCGGTCACCCAACCCGTCTCATTGCTTGCGCGCGCTTACCGGCGTGAGTCCGACACGCACGCAAATCACAAGCAATCCTGCTAAACACACATGAAAATCGCGAACATTGGAATTATTGGAGGAGGCCTCATGGGCCGTGAAATCGCCAGCGCATTTCTGCGTTGGTGCGCACTTAGCGAAGCGACTGTGACTCCTCAACTGGTGGCCGTCGCGGATCTGAACCCATCGGCATTGGACTGGTTTGGCCGGATCGCCTCCTGCATGCAGCGCACAACCGATTACCGCGAACTGCTCAGAAACCCAGATGTGGAAGTCGTGTACGTGGCGGTACCCCACGACCAGCACGAATCCATTTATTGCGATGTGCTCGCAGCGGGAAAGGACCTGCTGGCCGAGAAACCGTTTGGTATCGATCTGACCTCCGCGCGTCGGATCCGGGATGCAGCCAAAGCCAGCGGGCGCTTTGTGCGTTGCAGTTCGGAGATGCCTTTTTTTCCGGGTGCGCAGCGGGCGTTTGAAGCCGCGCGGGACGGCTCGATTGGACGGGTACTGGAGGTGGTGTCCGGCTTCCATCACTCGAGCGATCTCGATCCAACAAAACCCGCAAACTGGAAGCGGGTAAGCGCCAAGTGTGGGGAGGGCGGTGTTTTAAACGATCTCGGCATGCACGCCTGCCACATTCCATTGCGTCTGGGATGGCACCCAAGCCGCTTGTTTGCCCAACTCCAAAAAGGGTATGCAACCCGTCCGGATGGCAAAGGCGGTTCCGCAGTCTGCGATACGTGGGACAACGCGATCGTCCACAGTTGGATTAGCGTCAATGGAGCAGAGGCACCCCTGCGCTTTGAAATGAAGCGGATGGCGCCTGGAGCGACCAACACTTGGTTCATTGAGGTCTTCGGAACCGAGGGCGGCGTGCGTTTCAGCACGGCAAACCCGAAAACACTCGAGGTTTTTGAACGCGCAAAAGAGCAGTGGTGGAAGCGCACAGACCTTGGCTTCACAACCCCATTCAAAACCGTGACGGGTGGTATTTTTGAAGTGGGTTTTCCCGACGTGATTCAACAGATGTGGGCGGCGTTTCTTGAGGAGCGTGCCGGGAACTTGAATGGCCGTTTCGGATGCGCCACTCCGGATGAAGCAGTCAGCTC
>JBILLC010000120.1:0-6252 GCA_044376275.1 Chthoniobacteraceae bacterium
CAGATCCAAGTAAGCTTCGTCCACCGACACCTGTTCAATCAACGACGTGTAACTCTCAAAAATCGCCATGATCTTTACAGACTCCGACTTGTACACTTCCATTCGGGGCCGCACAAAAACCGCTTCCGGACACAACTTCGCCGCAGTTCGGGAAGGCATCGCGGACCGCACCTTGAAGCGCCTTGCCTCGTAGCTTGCGGCGCACACCACGCCGCGCTGATTCGGCGGCGACCCCACCACCAGCGGTTTTCCGCGATATGCGGGGTTGTCGCGCTGTTCGATAGACGCGAAAAACGCATCCATATCGACGTGCAAAATCACGCGATGCCGCGGAGTCATGAGACTTTGAACCGATGCGATCTGCGTCTGCCCAAGATCCATCGCCTTGACAACAACCGGACTACTGGTTGGCAGCTGCCGCCGGCTTCACCTTATCGTCCATCCACCGTAATAAATCGTGCGGTTCATTTTGCACCAAAGCACCAGACTGCGGGACCTCGACGCCCGCCGCCCATAAGATGCCGTTGACCACCAACCGGCGCTGCCCTTCCACGCCCCAGTTCCTATGCAGATCGCATCCAGTGAAACCGAAGCTTCTTCCGCCAGAGGGCCGCTCATACGCCCAACCAATCACCTCGGCGCGGCCCGCATTCGCCTTTGCATCGGCGGTGGAGCGGTTTTTGTCCGGGACCAGTCCGGACACCACAGGGAAAGCGCCTTTCCTGAAGTGCAGATTGAAAAGCCATCCATCGAGGGGAGCTGCGAAAGGGCTCACTCCACGCGTGACCGGGTGCGCCGGAAAGTCATTAAACTCCATATCCCAGTGCCCGCGCGAACCGATATCCGGCTGCCAGACCGCTCCGAGCCAATCGCCTATTTCCTCCGAAACGGCACGGGGCACGTCGACCGCTTGATGCAGCATCACCAAGCCCGCGCCGCGCTTGATGGCAGCAGAGAGGCGCGCCATCCGTGCAGTTTCAAGGAAGGGAAGTTTCGCGCCGCCATCGGCGAAGACCACGATGCATTGCGCTTTATCAATGAGCGACTCGTCCTTTGGCCAGCCGTTGGCAGCCTGCACTGCGACGACGTTGGAATTTTGACGCAGCCATTTCGCAAGCAGCGTGCATCCGGCGAAGTACTCGTGCTGGCCGGGCTTGTTGGAGGGCTCGCCGGCAATCAAGAGGACAGGCGCGCCCTTTGCGTTGGGTGGCATCTGTTCAAGCACCACCTCCGACTGTTCCGGGCTGAGCGCGAAGACCGAGGCGCCAAGACTCAGACCAAGCGTGAATAGCGACAAACGTTTTAGTGATTGCATAAGAGTGGACCTTGAATTCAACCGCATTTTGTAAGCGCGTTCGCGTGCTCAGGCAAATAGCTCAGAGACCACTCGACCATGGACATCGGTGAGCCGGAAGTCGCGGCCGGCGTGTCGGTACGTGAGCTTCTCATGATCGAGTCCCAGCGAATGCAGCAGTGTTGCATGAAGATCATGCATGTGCACTTTGTCGGAGATGGCGTGATGTCCGAATTCGTCGGTTTCTCCGTAGGCGATTCCGGACCGGAATCCACCTCCTGCAACCCATATTGAGAAGCCAGCTGGATTGTGATCCCGTCCTGTCCCGTTTTTTTCGGCGTAAGGCGTGCGGCCGAATTCGCCACCCCACCAAACGATGGTGTCCTCGAGCATGCCGCGCTGCTTTAAGTCTGCCAGTAAACCTGCGACAGGCCTGTCAACCGCGAGGGCATGGTCGCCATGCTTTTTGAGGTTGGAATGCTGGTCCCATGCGGGATTGTTCGTGTTGTCGGCATAACTTACCTGAATGAAACGCACGCCTGATTCGGCCATGCGCCGTGCGAGCAAACACTGGCGGCCAAACTGGTCGGTTGCAGCCGTACCGATTCCGTAAAGGTCCCGTACATGCTGCGGCTCGGAGTCCAGATCGAATGCGATCGGCCCAGCAGTCTGCATGCGCCACGCCAGTTCGTAGCTCTCCACCATCGCCTCAATATCAGAGCCTGCAGCAGTCGCAACCGACTGGGCTGCATTCAAAGCGCGAATCGCGTTCAGTTGACGCATGTCGCCGCCAAGCGGATTGCTTGCGGTCATGTTGCGGATCACGGCGTCCTTGGCTGGAAGACCGGCGCGACCGATGGCAGTGCCTTGATATGCGGCGGGAAGAAAAGCCGTCCCGTAGTTGCGCGGTCCGCCGTTACCCATTGCGGGTGAGATAGTGACAAAGCCTGGTAGATTTTGGTTTTCAGTGCCAAGCCCATAGCTCACCCATGCACCCATGGACGGTCTTAAGAAATTGGTGGATCCGGTGTGGAGAAAAAGTGTGGCTGGTCCGTGGGCGATCCCCTCGGTTTGCATTGAACGGACGACGCAAAAGTCGTCTGCATGCTTCGCCATTTCGGGGAAAAGGTCAGAAATCCAAAGCCCACTCTGCCCGCGTTGTTTGAACTGCCACATGGGCGCCATTACCCGCTGCCTTGGGCTCGTGCCCGTTTTTGCAATAGCCCTCAAATCGTCGAAATCGAGCAGTCTTCCATTATCTTCGATGAGGCGAGGCTTGTAATCGAAACTATCGACATGGCTCACGCCACCAGACATGAACAGAAAAATGATGCGCTTTGCCCGAGCAGGAACCAACCCGGTTTTGGGGGCCATGGAACTCAATGCAGCCACGGACGCGTCTGAGTTTCTTGCCGCGAGGCCCGCCAACGCCACCGAGCCGAACCCGCATGCGAGTCTTGAAAGCGCTGAACGACGTGTCGTACCCAGTGGCGGTCGGGGGGGAAGATCTGAGTGCATATCCGTTGGGGTGCGGGTTGATGAGGGGAGGACAAATTTGGGGGCCGAGACTTATCGAATATATCGAAAATCCACACTAGCGAAAAGCGCGTGCGCGACCCGAGCGAGGCGCTGCGCGGCATCCTCCCGCTCAGGGGCGGCTTTGTACAGTGCGGAAAGGACTTTCGCCTCGCTGTTGGACGGCCGCCTCCCGAGGATCGCCATGCTTGCCTTCTCAATCGCAACGGCCGCGTCCGGCTCGGAGCCGGCAAACCGGTCACCGACGCACTTCGCTTGTTCTCCGGCAAAAACGCTGTTTAGAAAGAACAACGCCTGGGGAGCCACGGTACTCGCTTCACGCACGCCGATGCTGTTGTTGATGTCGCCAAAATCAAACACGTCAAACACCTCGTGTCTTCGGTTGCGGAATGCCGGCGTATAGAGACTGCGGCGCACGTCAGTGAACACGTAGTTATATTCAATGTTTGCAGCGCTGGATTCATTGGCGTTGATCTCTTTCGCTCCATTGATATTCGGACCGCCAAACTCGCGGTTCAACCTGCCTGCGGCATGCAACATGGAATCGCGAATTTGATCCGCATCCAACCGGCGCACCGAGTGTCGTGAGAGTAGTTTGTTCGAGGGGTCAGTACTGACTGGCGCCTCCTCGGCAAGACGCCACGCATGGGATGTGACCATCTCTCGCACGAGTTGTTTTAGACTCCATCCCTGCTCAATGAAACGTGCGCTCAAGTAATCCAACAACTCAGGATGCGTTGGTTTCTCGCCAGTGGTGCCAAAATTTTCAGTCGAACCAACCAGTCCCGCACCAAACACCCAAGCCCAAATGCGATTCACCAGAACGCGAGCGGTGAGCGGATTTTGGTCTGATACCAGCCACTGTGCGAACTGCGCCCGTCCGCTCTGAGTTCCGTCGAATTGGAGGTGTTTTGCGTCGTCCACCGTGACAGCACGTAAAAAACCGCGAGGCACAATTTCGCCTTTCTGCTTTGCAACACCACGCACTCGCAACGCGGTGTCGCTGATCTCCACATTTTCTGACACAACCATTGCCACGGAACGCGGCGGCGCTTTCTTTTCGAGTTGCTTGAGTTCCTCATTGAGGGAGGCAAGCGTGGCACGCGCATCCTTGGCGGGATCTGCCTCCTTGGACGCAGACTCCGAATGGACAGCGGTATTTGAACCCACTGAGGTGGCGTCTGTCTGCAGCCCGTTTGTGCTGGCATCAGCGCTTGCTGAACTGGCTGCGCCATTTGCGCCATTTGCGCTGGACGATGCCACCGCAACGGTCCTTGGTGCGGGCATCGCGTCTTGAATGAATTGGACGGCATCCACCACCACATGTCCGCCGCCACCTGCGTTGCTGACCAAAACAAAGCCGGCCCCATCTTTTTCAAAACGAAATGTGCCTAGCGAGGTAAAGTGTCCGTCCACCGCAGGCTCTTCAGTTTCGTTAATCGTAACAACTTCCTCGCCGTCGGCGTGAAAGACTGTGACACGCACGTCTTTTGATCGATTCGGACCTGCTGAATATGCAAACCGGACTTCGTACCGGCCCGAGTTGGGAAAGGATGGCGTGAACGTGGCGGTCTTCTCGCCTTTGCCAGTATTGTCATCGGTAAGGTATCCAACCCCGACGTAGTTCTTGAAGAAACTCGAGCTTTTCCAAGCGCCTACCAGCTTCGCGTCGGTATCATCCAGAACGATCCCGTGAAAACGTTCGATGGTAACGGGCCCTTTCACAAAGGATTGGTCATGCAATGGACTCGAGTTGAGGCGGGCGATGTGATTGCGTGCCGCCTCAATTTTGACGCGGAGCTGCGCGACCTTTTGTTTATGTTCACTCTCAAGTCGCTCCTCTTCAGGGTAGCCGGGAAGCGGCTCGACGACCCAGCGCGCCACGTTGTCAGTCAGGTTATGAAGGGTTCTCGTGCTGCTGAAAATCCCAGCGAGCGCGTAATAGTCACGCTGAGGGATCGGATCAAACTTGTGATCGTGGCAGCGCGCGCAGCCGATGGTTTGACCGAGGAACGCTTTGCCGATGGTATCAAGCTGTTCGTCTATGATGTCGAATCGCAGCTGTTGCTTGTCCTGTTCCTCGTAATTAGTGGGCCCAAGCGCAAGGAAGCCGGTCGCGGTTAAAAGTTTTGCCCGTTCTTTCACCGTCGATGCGGGAAGAAGGTCGCCGGCGATTTGCTCAGTGATGAAACGGTTGAGGGGCACGTCTGCATGGATGGAGTGCAGGACGTAGTCACGATATCGCCAAGCATCTTTAAATAGGAGCGTCCGGCCTCCCCCACTGGACTCGGCAAAGCGGGTCAAGTCCAACCAACGCCGGGCGAAAGCCTCTGCAAAAGCCGGAGACGCCATGAGTGAATCTGCGGTTTTAGAGACAGCTTCACGCCGGTCGCGCTGATACTCCTGTTCGAAGGCCTCGATCGCTTCCGCCTCAGGCGGTAGCCCCGTCAGAAGCAGGTGAAGCCTGCGGCAGACGGTTGTCGCGTCCGCGTCCCGCACCGGTTGGATCGGGGCTTGCTCCATGGCGTGCAGCAAAAACCGGTCGATCGCACCCTGCGCCCAGCTGGCGTTTTTGACGACGGGCTCAGCATGCCTGGCAATGGCGCGATACGCCCAGTGACTTGTGGCGTTCTCAAGGGGAAGGGCTTTTGATTTGGTATGAACCGCACTTTGCGATGCCGGATCGTCGCGACGTGGATCAGGTGCACCTGTTCGCACCCACTCTTCAAGGATGTCAATTTCGCGGGGCGCGAGTTTCTTGCGGGGGGGCATTTGAAAATCGGGATCCCGGTAGCGAACCGCCTTGATCAGGAGACTGGCGTCCGGATCGTTCGGCACCAGCGCGGGGCCGGAATCGCCGCCGGTTTTCCAGCCGGACTCAAAATCAAGACGCAAACCACCCTTGATCTTCTTGGCTGCGCTGTGGCATTCGAGGCAGTGCTCCTCCAGCAAGGGGCGGACCTTTTTCTCAAAGTACCCGGACTCGCCAGCAGAAAAGGTGGCGGAGAGAAGCGCAGCCTGCGAAAGGGAGGCAAATGCTGGAACGCGTAAATTTTGAAAAACGCGCAGTTTTGACGGTTTGAGATGCATGCAGGGGGGGCAGGCCTGTCTTCATGACACTCGGTAGCGGGCCATGAAGTCAAACAGAAGCGAGGACTTTTCCTGGGTGAAAGCGAGGATTGAAGATCGCATCAGCCAGTCGTCTAACGATGAAAACCCTCGGGTTGGCGATTCACTCCGAAGTGAATTCGCCAACAGACTTTGTCGTGAACGAGCTACTATACAGGGCTATGGTGCGTCAAACCGGAGTGATTCGACACTCGGAAGCTCATTATCCGCCGTCTCCAAAATAGTCTGCTTATTTCCTATGAGCTGAGTATAGTTTGGAAGAACTCGGCCGCGATTAATGAATCCAACTCCCG
>JBILLC010000121.1:0-6245 GCA_044376275.1 Chthoniobacteraceae bacterium
CTGAGTTCCTCCGCCGCCGCCCGCACTTGAAGCCCAATTTCCCAATGCCCAGTGTGATAGCCCAGGGCGATCGGCCTCCCATCCTCCCCCCGCAGCCCACCCTGCGTACTGAGGATCAGAATCTCTTTACCTCCTAATTTCGCGGGATCCCAGCCCATGCCGACATTCTGAGTGAGCCCGAACAAATCACCGCTTGGCTTCTCCCGAAGCATGGTGTCGGTAAGAGGCAGAGCCCCTTTCGGACCCGGAGCGCTTGTTGTGATCTGGTAAATGCCCGAGCGGTTTTGAGCATTTTCACCGGGCGAAAGAGTGCTGGGATCTGGAAAAGAGGTGCCGTCCATGAAACCCTACTATCTGGTTACAGTCTGCTATTTCGAACTAAATTGCATGGCACTTTGCTCCCGCGCTTCACAAACCGCCCCTGCTTCCGCATAGTGACGGGATGCCCCATGCCCCAACCACCCTCTACCGCACACCCGTTGGTGTGATCGCCTTCCGCGATGGCGAATACCGGCAACTGGCGACTGGCAGTTTTGATGAGATTTTTGTGCAAGAAAAACCCGCTGACTGGCTTCAGTCGGCCTTTAGCGAGGGAAGCAAATGCACAGAGCCCGAATTGCTACTTGCGCCAATTGATTCTCAGGAAGTCTGGGCGGCTGGGGTGACTTATTTGAGGTCCAGGGATGCGCGTAAAGAGGAATCCCGCGACACGGGAGGCGGCCAATTTTATGACCGCGTTTACGACGCCGAGCGACCAGAGATCTTTTTTAAGGCAACCAAACATCGAGTGGTCGCCCCCTCAAAGCCTATGCGGCTTCGATCAGATGCCCTTTGGAACGTGCCCGAGCCCGAGCTAACGCTGGCAATCAATCGATTCGGCTCAATTTTTGGATACACTATTGGAAACGACTTAAGCTCAAGAGATATCGAGGGTGAAAACCCCCTTTATCTTCCGCAGGCAAAAGTATGGAGCGACTGTTGTGCGCTGGGGCCCGGTTTAGTCGTGCGCGATCAACTTCCTAATCGCACGAGAATCAGCCTTTCCATCAAACGATCCGGCGCGGAGGCGTTCCGCGGCGAAACGTCTCTCGATCAAATGAAGAGAACCCTCGATGAACTCGCTGCATGGTTATGGCGGGACAATTGTTTTCCGGCGGGGACTTATCTGATGACAGGGACAGGCACGGTGCCGCCAAACGACTTTACGCTCAACGCGGGCGATGTGATTGAGATCTCGATTGAGGGCTTGGGCACACTCACCAACTCGATCGCATCAAAAAAAGAAGAGTCCGCTTCTGGCCACTAGTGACATCCCACTAGTGAAATCCAGCGCCGCATAAACCGCCCACACATTCAAACAACCCAGATCATGAAGCTTCACGGAAAAAACATCGTAGGGGGGGAACCAGTGACATGCTCCGGTGCAACTTTCCAGCACACCAGCCCGCTCAACCTCGAACTGATGGAGCCTTCTTTTGAAGAGGCCTCACCCACGGCTATTCATAGGGCGCTTGAATTTGCAGATTCCTGTTTTGGCGAATTTCAAAGCCGCTCCAAACAGGACCGCGCGAAATTCTTGGAAACGATTGCTGATCGAATTATCCACCTAGGCGACAGCCTTTTGAATAGGGCACATCAAGAGTCTGGCCTGCCGTTGGATCGGCTCACGGGCGAGCGTGGACGCACTGTCGGTCAACTGCGACTGTTCGCCGCGGTAGTCCGAGAAGGCTCATGGGTGGATGCGCGCATTGATCCTCCCCTTCCTGATCGCCAACCAGTTCCGCGGCCGGACTTGCGGCGCATGCTCGTACCGTTGGGTCCGGTGATCGTTTTTGGCGCGTCAAACTTTCCCCTCGCCTTCTCTGTCGCGGGTGGAGACACAGCGAGCGCTTTCGCAGCCGGCTGCCCCGTGGTGGTGAAAGGCCATCCAGCCCATCCGGGAACGAGCGAACTCGTTGCGGGCGCCATCAACGATGCGGCACGCATCTGCGGACTGCCTCTAGGAGTTTTCTCTTTGCTCCACGGCGGACCCGAAACAGGCCGCGCGCTGGTTAGACACCCACTGGCAAAGGCTGTCGGTTTTACCGGGTCACGTGCCGCGGGGCTAGCTCTCAACCAAGTCGCACTTTCGCGCCCCGAACCGATTCCTTTCTTTGGCGAGCTTAGCAGCCTTAATCCGGTATTCCTGCTGCCAGAATCACTGAGAGAAAAATCTCTACAGATCGCGGAGGGATTAAAGGGCTCGATCACGCTTGGAGTCGGGCAATTTTGTACAAAACCCGGAATCGTCATCGGGATAGCAGGGCCGGATTTCACACGTTTTGCGAGCCAGTTCAAAGATTCGGTTGCGAAGGCACCTTCCGCCACGATGCTCCAACAAGGCATCGCCGAATCCTATCTCAAAAGTTTGCGTGCCATGTCCGAAACCGAGGAAGTGGACGCATTCGCCATCTCGGAAGTCAGCCCAGATTCGCAGTCAGGTGCGAAAGGCACACCTGTTGTCCTGAAAACAACTGCCAGCAACTTTATGTTGCGCCGCGAACTGTGGGAGGAGGTTTTTGGCCCTTACACGCTTCTCATCGAGGCCGCATCGCGTGACGAAATGCAGAAGCTTGCGGAGTCACTCACCGGTCAACTCACCGCTACCATCCATGCGACCACAGGCGATATGCACGCCTTCCGTCCATTGATTTCGACTCTCCACACAAAGGCGGGACGAATCGTACTTAACGGATTTCCAACTGGCGTGGAGGTATCCGCCGCCATGCAGCACGGAGGCCCCTTTCCATCAACCACTGACTCGCGCTTCACAAGCGTGGGAACTGCGGCAATCCTCCGATGGACACGCCCGATCTGCCTTCAAAACTTCCCTGAGTTTCTGCTTCCAGAGGAACTTAAAGACCCCAACCCGCTGGGGATCATGCGACAGATGGACGGACAACTCAGCCGCTAAGGCACGTCTGAGAACAGCCCTCAGGTTTAGTCTCTTTCACCAAGAAAACAACAGCTCCTTACACTAATCAAACCACCCCGTGACTCGAGTTCTCCTCACCACAACATCCTTTCAAGACACCCCAGGGATTCACCACGACATGCTTGCGGAAAGCGGCTTCGAAATCGTCCGCGAACGCGGCCCTCTTTCTGAGACGCGCATGTTGGAATTAGCTGGCCTATTCGACGCTTACCTTTGCGGAGACGATGCACTCACGCGAAAGGTCATCGAAAAATCACTGCCACGTTTAAAAGTCATTAGCAAATACGGCATAGGCATCGACAAAATCGACCTTCAGGCCGCCACTGATCATTCGATCCCTGTCTTGTTCACTCCCGGAGTCAACCATACAACCGTAGCCGAACACACGTTCGCACTGATGTTGGCTGCGGTCCGCAAACTTGTCATCGAGGCGAACCACACCGCGCGCGGTGATTGGACGCGTATCACGGGAAATGAGATCTGTGGAAAAACCCTCGCGATTGTTGGATTCGGCCGCATCGGCAAGGAGGTTGCGGTCCGGGCCAAGGCTTTTGGAATGAAACTCGTCGGGTACGGAAATTACTGGGACGAAGATTTCGCGAGATGGCACGACATCCAGCGTGCGGAGACCGTTGAGGAGGCGATGAAGGCCGCTGATGTGCTTTCCTTACACACAAAACTCACTCCACAGACGCGGCATTTGATCAACGCAAAAAACATCAGTCTGCTGAAAAAAGGCGCCGTCATTGTCAACTGCGCACGGGGCGAGATCCTCGAACTCACCGCACTGGTGGATGCACTCAAGTCAGGCCATCTGCTTGCATACGCCGCGGACGTCTTAGACCAAGAACCTCCTCCGGCGGATCACCCTCTACTCGGACTCCCCAACGTGATCATTACGCCGCACATCGGCTCCCGCACGCACGAGAGCGTGCAGCGGCAGGCGAGTTGCGCTGTGGAGAATCTAACTCGCTACATGGCGGGAAAAACACCGATCGCCCGAGCAAACTAATCCCATGTCAGAAACCTACTACATTGTACCCGAAACGGCGCACAACAGCCTCATTCAGGCGGCATACGAGCACCGAGGCTATCTCGCAGATGAATCCTCCGAGGCGGCGCGCTTTTGCGCCGAGGCATCCAGACATGGAATCCGGACGCACAACGGAATCAAAGCACTTCATCTCGACCACCTTTTTGGATCAGGCTCGCAAGGTTGCGTTCCCGGCGCACAGATCGAAGAACTTCCCAGCCGATTTCCATCGGCAAAAATCTGGAACGCGAACAAAAAGCTCGGACAATCCACCGCGCACCGAGCAATCAATGAAGCCATACGGCTCGCTGACGAGTTCGGAGTTGGGACGGTTTCAGTGGATAACGCATTTCATTATCTTTGGGGCGGAGGCTACGTGATGGATGCGGCCAAACGCGGCTACATTGCATATACCAACTGCACAGCAGCCCTGGCCGAAGTAGTGCCCTTCGGAGGCAAGTTCCCGACACTCGGGACAAATCCGCATTCTTGGGGATTTCCAACCATGAACACTCTCGGATACCCAATCGTCATCGACTGGGCTACTTCCGTAGTCGCGATGGGACGTGTGCAGCAACTCAAGCGCGAAGGCAAAGCCCTGCCTCCGATGGCCGCGGTGGATAAAAATGGAACGCCCACAACAGACCCAAACGAGGCGGTATCACTTCTTCCTTTCGGAGCCCACAAAGGTTACGGGATGGCACTGATCAACGAATTGGTTGGAGGGTACATTGGGGGCTCTCTCCCCACTTTGAGAAGCCGCTGGGCAACAGACGCCGACGACAAGCACACCTGCGCATTCTTCTTCCAAGTAATCCATCCGGAAGCAATCAGCAGTGGCGCTTTTGCAAAAGGGGCAACTCAATTTGAGAATGTTCAACGGGTGATCGACGACATTCTGGGCCATGGGAACGAGAAATCGATGCTTCCCGGGCAGCTTGAGGCAGAGTGGGCTAAAAAGACCGCAACTGCCGGAGGCCTGTTGTTTTCAAAGGCGGAGATTGAAGCATTCAACGAACTTGCAACTGAAGCCAGCCATCCGCTTTTGGATATTTCCACATTCAAAACCACATCAATTTAATACGCTAGCAAATCTCAAACTCAGAACCGAATAGAACCATGAGCCTGCCAATTAAACCCGCTTCCTCATGCCGATGGGACCAGATTTCTCTTGGGGAAATCATGCTACGCCTCGATCCAGGCGAAACCCGCATCCGAACTGCGCGTCATTTCACAGCTTGGGAAGGCGGCGGCGAATACAACACCTCGCGAGGCCTTCGCAAATGCTTTAACCTTCGCACTGCGGTATGCAGCGCATTCGTGGATAATGAAATCGGCCATCTCATCGAAGACTTCATCATGCAAGGCGGCGTGGCCACGGATTTTCTGTTGTGGCGTGAAGACGACGGCATCGGCCGCAATGTGAGAAACGGCCTAAATTTTACCGAACGCGGATTCGGCATCCGCGGTGCCGTTGGAAATCCTGACCGAGGCAACACGGCGGCGAGCCAACTCAAGCCTGGCGACTTTGATTGGGAAGAGATTTTTGGAAGACAAGGTGTCCGTTGGTTTCATACGGGCGGAATTTATGCCGCATTATCGGAATCCACCGCCGCTTTGACCATCGAAGCGGTTCAAGCGGCGAAAAAGCATGGCACGATCGTGAGCTATGACCTGAACTACCGCCCTTCGCTATGGAAGACGATCGGCGGTCTGAAAAAAGCGCGCGAAGTGAACAGAGAAATCGCGAAGTACGTTGATGTCATGATTGGTAATGAGGAGGATTTTACCGCATCGCTTGGATTCGAAGTTGAAGGTGCGGATGAAAACATCAGCCACATCGAGACAGATGCGTTTAAGAAAATGATCACGCACGCCGTCTCTGAGTTTCCGAACTTCAAAGTCGCTGCGACGACGCTCCGCAAGGTGATCACCGCAACGGTCAACGATTGGTCAGCGATCTGCTACCATGAAGGAAAGTTTTATGAGAGCCGTCAGTATGCAGGGCTTGAAATCATGGATCGAGTAGGCGGCGGTGACAGCTTTGCCAGTGGGCTGACCTTTGGTTTCCTTTCGAAGAATGACGCGCAAGCAGCGGTGGATTACGGGGCCGCCCACGGCGCGTTTGCGTCAACCACTCCGGGTGACACATCGATGGCCACTCAAAAGGAAGTTGAAAAGCTCATAAAAGGTGGAGGCGCCCGCGTGGTCCGCTAAGGAGCATCCTGTTTTTCATCA
>JBILLC010000122.1:0-6241 GCA_044376275.1 Chthoniobacteraceae bacterium
ACCGGAAAACAGAGCGCGTGGAGGCGCACTTGTTGGTGTGTTTTTTGAGTCTGGCGCTATGGAGGTCTTTGGAAATGTGGATGCAGGGCAAAGGGCTTGGGACCAACGCACGTAAGTTGATCAATGCGTTTGGAACGATCAAATCGATGGATGTGGTGGTACCTGTGAAGCGTGGGAATATCCAAGTGTCGGTACGCTTAAGAACGGTGGCAAAACCCGAGGAAGATGTCGCGGTGTTGCTGGCGCACTTGGGACTACGTCTGCCAAGCCGTTCAAAAACGGTGCAAAATGTAGTGGAGAAAAACGGCTGAAAAACACCGCAAGTCGTTCAAAATCAATAAAACCACTTTTTGAACTGCGGAAGTCGGGCTAGGGACCGGAAGCCTGGGGACAGGCAGTTGGTTACTGGGGACAGGCAGTTGGTTACTCTGTTTTTCCATTCAGAGTGAGCGGGCCGTTTGTACCGGGGTTCAGTGGGGCAAAGGTGACGCGCCATTCGCCCTGGTCGTCGGCCTGCGCGGTTTGGGTTTACCCAGCGAGGGTGGCCGAAACGATTTCCCCGGGATCGGCTCAGACCCAGACCGGGGCTGGCGCGTCAGCCTGAAGCATCGTGTGTTCTGAGACATCAGCTGGGACGGAGATGTCCGATAGAGCACCGGGGCGCGCTGGGGACAGACACTTTCTGGACGGGAAAAGGGCTCTCGCCTTGCCCCATCAACTGCAAACGGCGCGCATTCTGACTGAAGTGAAGAAAACCTACAAATTTTTGCCGCGAATCTAAGCGACACCGACTTGATCGGCGGTGAGCGGTTTGAATGTGGCGATGGCCTTTTCGCGACTCCATCCTCCTGGAATGGGGAGGCACTCGCATCCCGCAGCTGCCGGGGCGAATTTATTCACTCCTCCGAAAAGTTTATTGCCGCTGAAAATGTTCGGACTGAATTTGAGAGTGAGAAATTGCCTGTCCCCTTGGACTACAAATTCGACTTGGGCCGACTCCCCGACGATGCACCGTTCACTGATTTCATCTTCCAAGGCAACATCGTGCAGAGCATCGCCGCCCCGCGTCACAAGTATGCCGTCGTCATTGCCTGTGGCCCGAATGCCCCACGCGGCCTGTATTTCTCGAATAACCTGCTCCACCCCGGCACAGCCGGCGTCTCCAACAAAGAACTGCAACACTCGCTCTCAGCCGTCTTGTTTCGCATCAACGACACCCATTGGAACTGATCGACGAACGCGCTACGGACGGAACACAGCAATAGCAGGTTCATACGCCCTTACCCAAATGCCATCTATGACTGAAACCACAAAACACCCACGACTTTTGCTTGTGGTCGCGCTTTCCTTGCTCGGCAACTTCCCAATCGCCACCAGCATCAAACCCAATGTCCTCGGCATCCTCTGTGACAACCTCGGCTCGGGTCACCCGCAGTGCGGACAGTTCATGACAAAGTCCAATGCCAGCCTATTTGGAAAGCGGAAATCGACTTAATCCAGACCTATGTGGCTGCGATCCCACCGCAACTTTCGATGGCCTTCTGATTTCCCCGAGCCGATGAGTTGCACGGCCTAGACGAAGACGGCTTACAAAGGACGATCAGCCTGCCGATCCTTGAGACCGGTGAGTGCCTCAACATCAATCAAATCTTTTGGCCGACCAGAAGCCTTTTTGTTTCGAACGAGTGCATCGAATCCGATGAACCTCAGCTTCCTTTCAAGATACTCGCATTCCACCGCGCTTTGAAGGCACTCCTGAAAACTCACTCCATCGATGCCTGTGAGAATTTGAATTTTTCGGGGTTCCCGGCCGATTTCAACTACGAAGGACGGCTTTAGAAAGTCCTCTCTTTCGATACCGATTCCGCCAAACCCAAAATCATCAAGAACCTGGAGCAGCTTTTCCGCGTTCTCTTCGTTGATGCTGACGAAAAAATCAATGTCGCCGGTATATCGGGGAAACCCGTGAAATCCTACCGCATAGCCACCCACGATGACGTACTCAACGGACCTTTGGCCCAAAAGCGTAATGAAGTCTAGAAAGTCGGGATTGAGGTTTTCCATCGTCGTGGGTTTGGCAAATCACGGCAATTGCAGATAGACGCTCGGTGGCAGAGCATTTCGCCCACGCATTGGGGCGTGTTCGGAGGCTCCGGAGGGGGCGCTTGGTGATGGTTCTTTCGATTGGCATACGCATTCTACTGCTGGCAATGAAGGTAGGCGCGAAGCCGGTCCCAGGCAATCTCAATGACAACTCCCTTCAAGTCGGCCTGTTGGCTGGGCAGCGCTGTTGATTCCAACAGAAATTACCTCGTAGACGTGGATGTTCAGACCGTTTTCCTGCGCCAACCGGACCAGATACTCCACGCCCGCCCCAACTGCTCAATCGCCGTCTCGATAGCCTTGCGGATGGACTGGTTCACCGAGTACGTCGTACCCTTCGCCCGACGCCCCAGCGTGTGCGTTTAAACTGCCTCTGGGGGATGCCGGGCCGCCCGAAGTGGGGGTAGTGAGCGAACCGGATGGAGCGGTTGCAGCCGACGTAAAGTCACTCAGACAAGGGGGTGTCGCACGTGACGCACCCCGTTTTCGCCACGGGTTTAACCAAAAAGCCAGATGGAGATTGGATGATCATCACCCTTTTTCGCACTGAAACATCGCCAGCGCCGGCCACGATGAGAAAACCGAGCGTGCGGCTCTGTGGCATCGACAGTGGAGAGTCAAAAGTTTGCGAGAGGCCGCAGAGGCCGGGGACAGGCAATTTGTCTCGCTACAAAACCTTCGAAACTCAAAGAGTGGGCAGGTTTCGTAGGTTGCCAAGGTTACTTCAGAGGGACTGGCAGCTCCTCAACGTGTACTCCGTGGTGAATTGTAAAGGAACAGCTTACAAGAATTTTACGGCTGCATCATGGAGCCGGCTTTGGTAAACGCCAGAGATGCAGACTTGGTCAATCACCCTTCACGGACCAGCAGGAATCATCAGCACGGTTGATACCGCTGAATCACAGTTCGTGATCGGCACTGAGACTGCGAGGGACGTGTTCACTGTTCAAGGCGATGGCATCGCGCCACGCCACGTGTGGGTGTGGATCAGCGAGGCTGGATTGCAGGCGGAGGATCTGGGTGGAGGTACGCTGGTCAATGGATATCAAATCACTGAGCGGGTGCAGGTGGAGTATCCGGCGAGCGTTCAGGTCGGTGAGGTTACCTTGGTGATTGAACTCAAAGCAGTGCAACCGGAGGTTGTATCGCCTACTCCGAGTTCGATGGACATCACGATCCCCCAGCGGGCAGTGACGAAGAGTAAGGCAAGCTTGGAGGTCACCATTCCGCAGAGGACACCCACACGAGGGAATGTTCAGACAACTGCATCCGCCGCGAGCTCTTCACACCAGTCAACTTTTGAAAACAAAGCGCCACATATGGGCGAGTACACCTTAGTGCGTGAAATTGCGCGGGGCGGCATGGGGCAGATTTATTTCGGTGAAGATCCGCAACTAGAACGTCAAGTCGCGGTGAAGGTGAGCAGCATCAGCGAAGAGGGCGAAGATCCGCGTTTTTCAAAAGAAGCCAAGGTCCTGGCACAGCTAGCGCATCCAAACATTGTTCCCATTTACAACATCGGCGTGGACGCCCAGAGCAGGCCGTTTTACAGCATGAAGCTCATCAAAGGCCGCACGCTGCAAGCGGTGCTGAACCAGATCCGTGATGGCGATGCTGCAGCGGTCAAAGACTACCCAAGAGCCACGTTGCTCACGATCTTCCGCAAGGTTTGCGACGCGATGATGTTCGCCCACAGCAAGGGCATTCTTCACCGGGATCTCAAGCCCGAGAACATCATGGTGGGCGAATACGGCGAGGTGCTGGTGATGGACTGGGGGCTGGCAAAAGTGCTCGGCGAACGCGAAGAACAGGGCTCGAGCGTTTCACGAGTAAACGATACCGGTGACTACGGTATGACCATGGAGGGCGAAGTCATGGGCACCCCGCAGTACATGAGCCCTGAACAAGCGATGGGCATGGTGGCAGAACTGGATCAGCGCAGTGACATCTACAGCCTCGGCGGAATTCTCTATGCGATCCTTACCCTGCGTCCACCGATCGAGGGCACGACGTTGGACGAGGTGCTCACCAAAGTGAAGAACGGGAGCATCAGCTCGATGGTCACCAAGCGCGGGGGCAAGGGTGCGGTGACGGTGGGTGCACCAACTGCCATGGGTGCTGAAGTGCCGGAGGCGTTACAGGCCGTCACACTCAAGGCGATGGCGACTGACAGAAACAAGCGCTACCAGAGTGTGGAATTGTTTGCAGGTGACATTGAGCGCTATCAAAACGGGTTTGCGACGCAGGCGGAAGATGCAGGGGCGTTGAGGCAGCTGGTGCTGTTTATCAAACGCAACAAGGCTGTCTCTGTCTCCGCAGCCCTTTTTATGGTGGCTGTACTGGTGTTCACGGTGAAGCTCGCCGCCAGCGAACGAACGGCTCGCGAAAATGAACGGCAAGCCGTTGCGCAAATGGAGAAATCCCGCCGCGCGGCGGCAGCGGCGCAAATGTCGCTTGCGGAAGCCGCTGAGGCAGCCTCCGATTCGACTTCGTTGAAGAATGCCCTCGAGGCGGTTCCCGAGGATTTGCGTCCTGCGGATTGGAATTACTTTAGGGACCGGATTGATACGGCCACATTCACCGTGGAAGCGCCCAAGGGGAGGGCCTGGGTGGTTTTAGAGGATTGGCCGTCGGAGCCGGACCTGATGGTGGCAATGCTCGATGACGGGAAACTGTTTTCCTTGAACGCGCAGACAGGGACGTTGCAGGCGCTGTGGAAGTCAGATGCGGGCGATGCCACTGCGCGACGTGGATTTGGGATTTCGAAGGATGGCAAATGGATCGCGCTGCTTTCCAAAAAAGGCGATGATTCGGGAGTTGAGGTTCGATCCCTCGAAGATGGGGCTCCCGGAGGAAGTTTCCTTTGCTCTGGGAGCCGTCACGCTCGCGTAAGCGTGTCGAGCGAGCATTGCATCGTCCAATATTTGAGTGTTACCGATAAGAATGGTCGAGCGGTGGTGTCCGATTGGCGTTCCGGAGCACGCTTGTGGGAGATGGCTGCACAATATGCGGAATTCAGTAAGGACGAGAAAAGTGTGCTGCTGGTCAGTGGCTCTGGGGAGGTGCAGAGACGGGATGCTTCCACGGGGGATTTGCTTGTGAAAGGGGGGCACCCGGTGCGTGTCGATTTCTGGTATCCTTATGGGGCTTCTGGAAATGAGGATTGGACGCGTTTTTTGTCTCCTGAGGGAGGATGGTCACGGCTGAGGAATATCGATCCTTGGTCTGGAAAGGTGTTGTTTGAGGTGTCACCACAGCATGGGAATTTTGCGTCTACTTGGATTCCCTCGCGAAACTGGGTCGCGAACTTGGGCCGATCCTCTCCTGGGACTGCCGTGTTAGAGATTCGCGAGCCCGACCATGGATCTTTGTTGAGTCGCCTGCCGGTCCTTTCTACGTTCAAATTTCAGTATTCTTGGGGAGAGCATCCTCAAATCTCCGCGAAGGCGGGCAGCGTGGTATTGCGATGTCGGGGAGGGCTGAAGGTTTGGCGTCTGGAGAGTCGCAAGCCTCAGGACCGTTTAGGAACTAAAGCAACCTATTCCTCGCGACTCGGATCCTCCACCCGCTATGTGTCGGTGAATGGGCAAACGGTCTATTTAATGGATGCCTCCATCGTTGATCCCCAAAAGCGGACCTTGGCGCAAAATGACTTGGGGAACTCTGGCGGATACCGCGTTCTTGCGAGTCCTGACGGGAAGCGCTGGGCTTACTTTTTAGGCGGAAATTTCTCGGCTTTTCAAATGGGGAACTCGGGGGTGGAGGTGCTTCCTTCGCACTCAAACCTGCCATATGCAGGGTTTCTGGGCACGGCGCTGCATCCCACGGAGGACCTCGTTTGGACGGGCAAGGTGGTGTTTGCGTTTTCCTCAGGGACCGAGTTGGTCCGAGTGAAGGATCGCCAACATCAAGGTAGCTATCTTTACTCCCATTGGCCCGTCTGGGTGGGTTCGAATCGTGTGGTCGAATTGGCAGAAAACGGGGTATCCACGGTGCTATGCCGCTGGGACGCGCAAGAGGGCAAGCTGCTGAACGCGGTGGATGCGCCTTATGCGGCGTGGATTTGTGTTTCTCCCAATGGCCAGCACATCGCGGAAGCTGGATCGGATAAGAAGGTGCGGATTCGGATTGCGGAGAC
>JBILLC010000124.1:0-6227 GCA_044376275.1 Chthoniobacteraceae bacterium
TGTCGGAAGCGAATTTACAACGGAATCCCGATCACTTTCCATTCGCTCAAAGGCGTTCAGTGCGGAAAGCACTTTTCATTTCGAGCTAGAAGAGCTTCTTTTCAATGGACTACGCAAAGCTCTAGCTGCTTGCAAAAAGCGTTCGGGATGCCCCCAAAACGAGTTTGGATTGACCCTATCGGAGACCGTTGTTCACGGCCCAAAATTTCAATTCAGTGCCGATGCCGCGTCCGGAGACTTTTTCTTATCTCTTGATGCTTTCAAAGTTGAAAACCTTTTAATTACGCGAGGGAAAAACACGATCGCTGGCTCGATTGGGCTTGGGTTTGATGAAGGTGAGAGTTTCAAGCTGAGCCGGGCGGCGGCAAATTTAAAAATCAAATGCCCGCTCATTCAGAGCTCATCGTTGGTATTGTCTGAGCACGCCTTCACTGGAGCGATCGAAGGGAACGTGCGCGGCGAGTATGATAGAAATGGGATAGAGGGAGAGATCAGCATTCAGGGAGAAAATTTAAAATGGGGTCAACTTGGGATTCCAATATTGCGTCTGAGCGGGACCGCAGCGGGCGGCACTTTCAGGCTCGAGCAGCTGTATGCATCCCTTGGAGCCGATCAGGTAATTCAATGCTCCGGTGAGACAAGGATCGCTGCCCCATTTGGATACCAACTCAAAGCGGATGTCCGCCTCTTAAGACTAGACTCCATCCAGTCCGCCCTTGAACAGGCAGGAATTCACGGGACCTTAACCGGTCAAGTTGATGCAGCTTGGAACGGCTCGGGCACACTGACCGATTTCAGCGGCACCGGTGGATGGAGGCTTCATGCAAAAGACCTGCAGTGGAAAAGTCTGAAGCTTGGGCGAATCGACTTTGAAGGCACTTATTCACCAGGACAACTTCTCGCACACACAGCCCAGATTTCGGTGCCGAACGCCAGCCTCAAGGCTGAGGTGGCATGGTCAAAAAACACCCTTCAACTGTCGAAAATCAGCCTTCGCCAAAAAGGCACCGAGGTTTTGTCCGGTGCAGTTCACCTCCCGCTCACCATCGATTCTGAAGGTACCCACTGGGTGAAGGATGGACTGATTGCTGGTGTTTTAAGCGGCTCGAAAATCGATTTGTCCACCGTGCTTCCGAGCTTGAATGGGAAACCCATGCTCACTGGAAGCCTCGATTTGTCCTTTGATCTGTCAGGCACCGCTGAAAGCCCGATTGCGAAAGTTCGCGCCAACGGAAGTTCGCTCAGAACGGCGAAGTACCCGAACCTTGGCAACTGCGAACTCGACTTTGATGGAAGGTACGAGTTCGGGACGGTCCATTCTGACTTTAAACTTTCAGGCCCTCTTGGCGTGCCGCTGCGCGTACAAGCAAAGGTCGCCGTCGACTTGGATCAACTTCTGGGCGGACGACTGGATTGGACGGTGCTACCCATGGAGCTTTCCGCTAAAATTACGGATGCAAAGCTTCAGGCGCTCCCAAAAGTATTCCCCAACCTGCGCGATATCAAGGGCACGGGAACATTGGACGCGAGGATGAGAGGCTCTTTTAGTGCGCCAATTTGGGAGGGGGCAATCACAACGGACTGCGAGTTCGTGCACTTCCAAACCGATCGGATTCCTGCAATTACGGATCTGCATACCAGTGTGCAACTCGATGGAAAGCACCTGCACATCCACCGGGCGCGTGCGGACATTGGCGGTGGAGGTATCCGCGCCGAAGGGACTGTGGTATTTGAGGATCCAAAAAATCCGACGCTCCGGATTGATCTGAAAGCTGAGCAAGTTTTGGTACAGCGCACACAACAATTATCACTACGCCTTGATGGCAGTCTTCACGCAGAGGGAAAGTGGGAATCGGCTTTTGTCACGGGCAAATTGTTCGCGGTCAAAAGCATGGTCCGGCGAGATATTGAGCTACTCCCGATTACCGCGATGCAATCCGGGGCGAGTGGCTACAAGCGCCCGCCGGGAAAGCCGTGGTTTAGCCTGCCATTCAAACCCTTTTCGGACTGGAAGTTAAACATTCACATTCTGACTCAACCGGAGGATCCAGTGCAGATTCGCGGTAACCGCCTCCGTGGCACCGCAAAGGTTGACGTACATTTGCTTGGGACAGGCGCGGCGCCGACCCTCCAGGGAAGTTACATCTCTGACGATGTGGTGGCACTTCTACCCTTCGCTCGAGTGGAGGTCTCCCGAGGCCGGGTTTGGTATTCAGCGGACAACCCCTTCCTGCCGCAGACGGAATTCACCGCGGAATCCGAGATCCGCAACCATCGAATTCGCATGTACCTGCACGGGCCGCCGGAAAATCCTCAGATCAGTCTCAGCAGCGATCCCCCGCTCGCTGAGCGGGACGCCTTGACTCTGTTAACCGCTGGAGTTTTGCCGGGCGACTTCGCGTCAGAATCCTCTCAGGCGGCATCCTCTCGCGCCGCATCCCTTCTAGTACAGGAGTTCTCCGACAAGGTGTTGATTAAAAACGACGCTAAAGAGCGCTTTTCCGCCCTTCGGAGGTTCAGCCTGGACGTCGGGGCACTCAACAGCAGGACAGGCAATCAGGAGACACGACTGACTTATCGCCTGCAGGATAACGTGTTCATGATCGGGGAAATAGGGGCAAATGGTGATTTTGCAACTAGGCTTCGATACATTTTCCGTTTTTACTAGAGTGTCTAGGAAGCGTTCTAAAGCCTCTATTGCCACACCAGCGTGTTCAGTCTTTCGCACCAAAAGCGACAACTCCGTGATGACCTTCGCTTTCGACCATGCACTGGTCTACAAATCGTGATCTGCTCTTTTCTGGCGCTTACGTCTTGCAGGGACGAGGGTTCGCTTTTGAGCAAGGCCGCGAGGTGGCTGCCGTGGCACCCCGAAATTCCGAAGGCGCCTGTGCAGTCACTTGGGGAGAAGGTAAAAATCCAGTGGTCTGGTAACCGCGCGTTCAGTGAAGGAACACTCCGCGATGCCGTGGCGGAGCAGCTAGAGCAGATTCGGTCCGAGGGGTTGTCTCGTCCGAACGCAGATGACACCGCTTTCTACACTGCGGTATTCTACCATCAGAAGGGGTACGCGAATGCCTCGGTGTCTTGGCAGATCGAGGGACACTCACTTCTCCTGACCATCGAAGAGGGCACTCAGGTGAAGCTTCGATCCACAGCCATCGAAGGAAACCCGAGCGCAGGTGCGTCCACCATTCTTCCTCTCCTAATCAGTCCTTTAGTAGATCGCCAGAGAACTCAAGCTTCCCGCCTAAATTACGTCCGAGCTGACTTGGAGGTTGGGGCAAACCGGATCGCGGAATGGTATCGCAACGAAGGTTTCTTGGAGGTGCAAGTCGCGCCACCTGAAGTGATTTTTTCTGAAGACGGACGATCCGCTGACGTGCTGGTTCGAATCATCGAGGGCAGGCAATACCGGTTTTCAAATCCGAAGTTTACCGGCGATTTAAAATACTCCCGGGATCAGCTCACAAAACTACTCGAACCCATCATTGTTAAACCCTACACGCCGGCGAGGCAAAATGCACTGGGCGCAGCCCTCGTGAAATTCTACGGTAGCCGCTCTCACTTTCGCATACAGGTTCAGGTCGATGCCGACCCCAACAATGCGGATGCAGAGGGAAATGTTCCCGTCACCATCCACGTGAACGCGGGTCCGATGTACAGGGTTTCAGGAATTGAAGTTTCCGGACTCAACCGACTCAACCCCAAATGGATTCAAAACCGCCTCAAGACGCTTAAAGATGCAGCGTTTGATCCCGAAAAACTTGCGGCCAAACAACAGGAGATGCTCTCGTCCGGCTTATTTGAAACGCTCGGTGTAACTCCCATAGAGCTGCCCGATCACAACATCAAACTGCAGGTTGAGGCCACCGAGGCCAAGGCACGGGAGCTCGGGTTTTCGCTCGGATACGGCAACTACGAGGGTTTTTTGGGAAGTGTACGGGTCTCAGACCGCAACACCTTTGGAGAGGCGTTACCGGGAGGTGTCGAACTCGCATTTTCACAACGCGCAATCGCGCTTGAGGCATCACTTGCGGATCCGTGGCTTTTTGAAACCCGGACCGAGTTGATTACCCGACTCTTTTTGCGCAATAGGATCGAGCTTGGATACGAAAAGCGAGAGGCCGGGTTGAGAGGGCAACTCTCGCGGAGACTCACTCCGCATCTACAGTTGGCGGCGTTTGGGGTGATTCGCACCGTCGAAATCAGCAACGCGGACCTACCGGAGGCTGACCTCGGTGAAAGTGCTTACCAGGTCGGCACGGCGGGTCTCTCTGCAACTTACGACCGGCGTGACAGCGTGTTGAATCCAACCTCGGGCTGGATCGCTGCTTTCAACGCTGACGCCAATACCCTCGACGATGGCCACACCTTCGCCCGTACCACGGGACGCTTCAGCTGGCATTACCCACTTCCCGGGAGAATACGATTTGCAGCGAGTGCCCGCTTCGGTTTGCTCTCGCAAAAAAGCGCTGTCCCCATTGATGAACGTTTTTTTCTTGGTGGTTCGACGACTGTCCGCAGCTTCCAACAACGCGAACTAGGACTTGAACCCGGTAAGCCCGCCCCTACCGGCGGCTCAGCCTACAGCCTCGTGAACCTTGAAGCCGACTTCCCTGTCTGGAACAAAGTCCGCGGCACACTTTTTTTTGACTCCGGCAGTCTTTCCCCAAACGGATTGACGGTTCCGACATCAAACTTTCGAAGCGCGATCGGTCTTGGGCTCAGGTACGCGCTTCCAGTGGGGCCGGTCCGCTTGGACATCGGCATCAATCCATCCCCCCGGCCAGCAGAGGCATGGGGGGCGACAAACCTTTCGTTTGGGTTCGCTTTTTAGCAGTCCGGCAAGTCACCCTGACATTTGCTGCGGGCGTTTGGCCACGGCAGTTTCCCTGTCCACTCAAAAACCCACGAGCCTGAAGCTTGAAACGTGAAGATCGCCATCATCCACTTTACTGCGCCGCCGATCGTCGGCGGCGTTGAGCGGGTTGTTCAGGAGCAAATCCGTCTGCTACGCGGCGCCGGCCACTGCGTCACTCTTGCCTGCTTTGAGGGCGGTCAAAACAGCGGCGCGGACTGTTTAGTTCCTCTTTCACGGGAGGCAAGCCGCGAGGATCTTTTCACTTATTTAAACGCTGCGCTCTCTGACTCCGACGTGGTGATTTTCCACAATGTCGGGACAATGCCGTTTGCAATCGAACTGACCGCAGCCTTGCGGGATCTTGCAGCGCGCATACCACACACACGATGGGTGAGCTGGGTACACGACCTATCGTGCACTAATGAGGCTTACCAGCCATTCGAAGATGCTGCGGTGCATGCCCTGATGAGTACCCCATGCGAGCACTGGGAATACGTTGCAGTCTCCGCGCTGCGAGCACAGGAAGTTCGAGATCAGTATGGCGTCGCATGTGAGCACATCCCAAACGGAATCGACATCGCCGAAACACTCCAACTCGCCACGGAGATAATCGCCTTTGTGGAAACACACGAAATCTGGGATGCGGACCTCGTGTTGCTTCACCCGGCTCGAATGGTCGCCAGAAAAGGCATCGAGACGGGAGTCCGCGTCGTTGACGCGCTTCGCAGCGAAGGAGTCAAAATCAGATACCTTTTAACTGCAGCTCAAGACCCACACAACCGGGCCTCCGGTGCCTACGAGAACCAGATCCGCTCTCTTGTGCGCACACTTGATTTGTCGAGGGAGTTTCTTTTCGTGTCAGACTCAACCCGGATCGGGTCGGCCGCGCTGCAGAATCTTTATTTGCTTGCGGACGCCCTGTTTTTTCCAAGCTTGCAGGAGGGCTTTGGGCTGCCGATCCTTGAAGCATCCATGTTTGGCAAACCCGCGATCTGCCCTGACATTGTCCCACTCAACACATTGCCGGGCGCTGTATTATACCCGGCTTCACTAAGTCCCGGGAGCATTGCCGAATGGATTATACAGCAAGTACTGAACCGAGAATCGATTAAGGCCCGAAGATTGGTTGCGGGCGGATACCGCTGGCAACAGATCTACCGAAAATATCTCGCCCCATTTCTCCGGTCCCCAACCTAATCCACTCACGCAATGAACGTCCTCTGTCTGGAAAAACCAACCCTTAAATCCGAGGAGCTGCACGCACTCATTTCCGCCTCCCACGGCGACCCATTTTCGATCCTTGGACCGCATCGAGTTGGAAGCGGCTACGTAATCCGGGTATTCCAGCCCTTTGCGGAATCGG
>JBILLC010000125.1:0-6206 GCA_044376275.1 Chthoniobacteraceae bacterium
CTGAAAAGTTCAGAAAACCACCGTTTTTCTACTCGATCCCGCAGCTTTCTTCGGTGCGTGTAGTGCCGACTTTGAAAAAACGACCGCTCAAAACAAAGGGGTTACACGTTTCCACCCCCTCCACTCCGCGAATTGCGCCCAACGCTCACGTGGCAATTCACCCCGGGAACCGCCGTCTGCGCTTCAGAACCCAGGCGGCAGCGGTGGACCGTAAACCTCCAGCACCGGTCCAATAAAATTCGGATCGCCAGGAGCGGGGGCGGGCTTGAATGCGTCGGGAAGCGGGAAAAAGAAAAGATCCCCAACGTAGCCGCCGATTTCCCTCATCAGCTCGTGGCAGCGGATCCACCATCGCATCAAGTTGGGCGCTTCTCTTGGCGAGTCGGCTGTTCCCGGAAACACGATGTAGGTCACGCGCAGCTCACTCTCAGGCCGGTTGCCGGCGCCCGCCTTTGCACTGATTTCACGGCAGATCCGCAGGGAGGCTTCGCCTGACTTGTAACTTGGCCCAGCGTCACCCACCACGGCCGGAAAAATCTTTCTCTCATGTATCACCACGCAGTAGTCGCCAATCTTCGCTGCACTGGGGCCGTCCTTACGCGACACCATCGGAAGAGGCAGCACCACGAACGGGTCCAGCGAGCCGATGAGAAAGCTCGATTTTTTCAAATCATTAATTTCCGCTTTGAGTCCGCTCTGCTGGTCTTTGAGCTCCTTGAGGCGCGCCGGATTGAGCTTTGGTGTGGCGCTTTCTTTTTCGGAATCTTTGAGCTTCTTTTCCCAAACGCTCAGAAACGGGTTCGGGGTCCGGGTTTTCTTCGGCCAGCGGTAGCTGGTAAAGGGCTGGAAGGTGGAACTGACCCCCTCGGTCTGCGTGAGTCGGTCGCCATCGGAGCCGTCGGTGTCCACATCCATGTCCGACTGCACAAGGATCGCTTTCCTGCCGGTGTCGGGGTCCTGCAGCTCAAGGATGGTTTCAATATCGAAAAAATTGTGCCGCGAAAGAAGCGCGTCGAGCTTGGAAAGATTGCCCTGAATGTTGGCGACCTTCCGCTGGTAAAATTCCTCGAAAAGCGGAGAGATTTTCGCGGACGCCATCAGGGTTCCGAGCTTGGGCAAAACCCCGGCCAGGTCCGGATTCAGCTTGAGCAACCCTTCCAGATCGCTGTGGGGCTGCGGCACCTTCACCCGCAGCCGCAGGTCCAGCTCGTAGCTGGTTGGATCCTGTCTTTCGTGAGTGGCGCTGGAACCAATGTCCGCTTCAAAGCTGGTTTTTAAGCTGATACCGCTGAAGAGTTTGGCCGTATCAAGTTTTTTGTACGGAATGACGGGAAGCGGCGGCGGTGGCGGTGGTTTTTGTTCCGCGGGTGGAGCCGGTGGCGGCGGCACGGGCGCCGGGGGTTTATCGCAACCGGTGAGCGTTAAGGAGGCCAGGGAGGCCAGGGCGGCCGGCCGGCAAAGCCTGAGAACCGCCCGAATACTGGTGGCTCGCCCACCTTCCGAGGCGATTGGATCCGCTTCAACTCCCGCCACGTGTGGTTTCAGAGAGGGTTGCATGCGCTCTTTGACGAGGAGGGAGGCGAAGTGACTCGCGGCGCGCTTGCGCCGGAACGGTGTGTGCGGTTCGTGTTGCCGCTCGTGTGATTCCCGCAGGCAAAACGGGGCGGCTGCGAATCCCTAGCGTTTCACAATGGAAAGCACCGAGAGCACCAGCCCGATCAGGCTCATCGCTATCATGGGAATCGCGGGCATTGCGTTCCCTTTCTTGAGGTAACTCGAAGCAAAATGACCGAGCAAGAGCACCGACACCACCGACGCCATCACCAGCGCAGGCACCGGTTTTTGGCCCATCAAAAGGGCGGCTGCCACCAGCAGTAGACCGGCAATTCCGCCCGCCAGAAGCGAGGGTAAACTTTGCGCCTTTAAATAACCCATCAAGCCGCCAGCGGCGGTGAGTGCGGCGAAGATGAAGAGGTAGGTTTTGGTGATTGCGATCATAGATAAGGAATTACCGGAAGATCCTTAGCCCAGAATGCGGCGGAAGTCTTCAACAGGTTTGGTGCCGCGGGTTTTATTGGGGACGGGCTTTGGCTGAGGTGGATGCCTCAAGCGGCGCGTGCCGGAAGCCGCGCGCTTTGAAGAGTGGTGCACGGTTGCGCGCCGCGCAGTCTGAGCGCAGGATGGACGCTGCATGGCACGCCAGCCCTCCAACGCACAGTTGTTTGCACTCGAAAGTGATCCCCGCTCCTACGCAAAGGTCATTCTCGATGATTCCGCGGGGCGGATTTTCGATTACTCCGTGCCGCCGGGCATGGAGGTCAAGCCCGGGTCCCGCGTCCGGGTGCCGGTGCGGATGCGCACCCTGCTCGGCACGGTGTTGGAGATCAGCGCACAGACCGATGCGCAGGGTGTTCGCCCGATCGCGGCTTTGGTGCGGGGCGAGGTCTCGCTCAACGCCGCGCTGCTGAAACTGGCGGCGTGGATGGCGGATTACTACTGCTGTCCTCTGGAAACCGCGCTCAAAGCCGTCGTGCCGCAGGTCATCCGCAAATCGGAAATGTCGCATCAACGCCGGCAGGCCGTGCGCCTCGTGCGAATGCCAGACCAAGTGGATCTGGAGGCGATGCGCCGCCGGGCGCCGCTGCAGGCTGCGGTGCTTGAAACGCTGCGGGACGCGCAGAAACCGGTGAGCGTTGCGCTGCTAGCGCAGCAAACTGACGCATCCCACGCCGTGGTTCGCGCACTCGAACGCAAGGGACTGGTTGAAATCGAACTGGAAACCATCCAGCGCGACCCGTTTCGCAACGAGGAATTCCTTGCGCAAAACAAGTTGAACCTCAACCCCGAGCAGGCGCACGTGTTCGCTAGGCTGTGCGAGGCGCTGCAGCCCTCCGGAACCGAGGCCGCCGCGCCAAAGCCCTTCCTGCTCCATGGCGTGACCGGCAGCGGCAAGACAGAGATTTACCTGCAAGCCATCGAGGTGGTCCTCGAGCAGGGCCGCTCCGCCATCATGCTCGTGCCCGAAATTTCTCTCACCCCGCAAACGGTGGAACGTTTCAAAATGCGCTTCGCCGCCAGTCGCCACGAGGTCGCGGTGCTGCACAGCCACCTTTCCGAGGGCGAAAGACACGACGAATGGCATCGCATCCGCACTGGACAGGCGCGCATTGTGATCGGCGCCCGCAGCGCGGTGTTTGCGCCCGTGGAAAACCTCGGTTTGATCGTGGTCGATGAGGAGCACGAGCCCTCCTACAAACAAGAGGAGGCGCCGCGTTATCACGGCAGGGACATTGCGGTGTTGCGCGGGCATTTGGAGAAATGCGCGGTGCTGCTGGGCTCCGCAACGCCTTCGCTCGAGAGTTTTCACAACGCGAGGCAGGGGAAGTACGAACTCCTCAGCATCAAGGCGCGTGTCGATGACAAGAAACTCCCCTTCATCCGGATCATCGACATGCGGATGGAATCAAAGAAGCACGGGGCGCTGATTTCCTCGCGCTTGTTCACCGCCTTGGAGGAGCGGATTGCAAGGCGGGAGCAGAGCATTCTCTTTCTCAACCGGCGTGGTTTTTCCACCTCGCTGCTGTGCGAAAAATGCGGGCACGTTTGCCAGTGCCAGAACTGCTCCGTATCGCTCACCTTTCACAGGGCCGCCAACCGGGTGGTGTGCCATATCTGCGGTTATGTTGCGGTGGCACCCACCAAGTGTCCCGAGTGCAAAGAGCCCGGAATCCGGCATCAGGGCAGCGGCACCGAGCGGGTTGAGGATGCCGTGCAGAAGCTCTTTCCAAAGGCGGTGGTCCGTCGTCTGGACTCGGACGTGGTGCAGCGCAAGGAGGCATTCAAGGAGACGCTCGCGGATTTTCGCACGGGCAAGATCGACATCCTGGTGGGCACCCAGATGATTGCCAAGGGGCTGCATTTCCCCAATGTGACGCTGGTTGGGATCATCAACGCCGACATGGGTTTGCATATCCCTGATTTCCGGGCCGGGGAGCGTACCTTCCAGCTGCTCACGCAGGTCGCCGGCCGGGCCGGGCGGGGGGATGTGGAGGGGGAGGTTTTTGTCCAGAGCCACACGCCCTTCACGCCCGCCATACAGTTCTCAAGGCATCATGATTTTCAGGGGTTCTGGGAGCAGGAAATCGATTTCCGCAGGCAATGGCAGTACCCGCCTTTCACGCACCTGATGGTCATTGCAATGCGGTCCAAGCATCAGGCCCGCGGCGAACTCTCCATGCAAACGCTCGCGAAACGGCTCTCGGAGGGATTGCCGGACGGCGTAACCCTTGGCGACCCTGCGCCGGCGCCCCTCGAAAAATCGCACGGGCAGTTCCGCTTCCATCTGATGCTGCGCACCAAATCGATCTTGCGCCTGGCCGCCCATGTACGGGCGGTGCTGGATAAGCTTACCCTGCCCGAGGAGGTCTTCGTGACGGTGGATGTGGACGCCTACCAGCTCATGTGACGGCTCGCGAATCTGCAAGCGTCGTCTCAGGCCCGCGCGGCCTTTTCGGCGGGCAGTCCGATGGGACTGCATTCGATGCATCCGGTGAACTCGGTCTGTGGCTGCCCCGGCAGGTGTCCCGGACCACCGCTGCCTGGGTTTACAAATCGTTTACAATTACCTTCCGAGGCACATTTTGCGCTGGAAACCGCCCGGGAGCTCGGTTGGTAGGCTTTTGGGCGGGTGCGCGGCATGCGGTTTGTGAATTCTTTTTCAATTTGAGCGTGCGAGGTCGTGCGTAATGTGGTGAGCTGCAGCGTGCTGTCCGGTAAGTCCGCGTTTCTGGGAACGCCGGTGCGCGCAACCACCCCATGCAAATTTCTAAATCCGCTTCGTTCCCCGAAGCGCGGACCGCAAAGGTTGCGACTTTGCTGCTGTCCGTGCTGGCGCTCGTTTTGAATGCGCTGCTCGCGCCGCCGCTGCTCGCGCAGTACACCGCTGGTTCGCCTGTGGTGCTCGGCGGGAGCAACGACTCCGGCACTTTTGATACGTCAATCTCAGGCACTTCCACGGTCACCAAGTCGGGCACTGGCGTGTTCACGTTGACGGGTACGAACACCTACACCGGCAACACCGTCATTAGCGGCGGAACGCTGACTGCTGGCGGCACGCAGGCCTTCGGTTCTGGGTCGATAGTGAACCTCGCCAACACCGACGGCGCGCTGCTGGATTTGAACGGTTATGGCAACACGATCGGTGCGCTCGCAGGCGGCGGTACGCTGGGTGGGAATGTGGCGCTGGGCGGTGGAACGCTGACGCTGCGAACGGCAGAGGCGGGCGCAAAGGATGGAAACATGATCAATTGCAGTAACGGGCACAGTTTGGTTTTGAAAAGGGACGGAAGCGTATGGGCAACTGGATATAATGGGTATGGCCAGCTCGGGGATAGGACTACTATCACGAGAACAATCTCTGTACGGGTTATGAGTGAGGTGAGTGCAATAGCGTGCGGATGGTATCACAGTTTATTTTTGAAGAGTGACGGAAGCGTCTGGGCGAGCGGAAGAAACACGGTCGGCCAGCTTGGGGTCGCGGGCGCAGATGGCGTTCCTGTAAGAGTGATGGGTGGCGTGATGGCAATCGCATGTGGGAACAGTCACAGTTTATTTTTGAAGAATGACGGGACCGTGTGGGCGACTGGCTTAAATACGTACGGACAGCTTGGAATCGGCGCGGGGAATTCGACAGTATCCACCCCAGTGCAGGTCATGACTGGCGTGATCGCTATCGCGTGCGGTGCTAGCCATAGTTTATTTTTGAAAAGTGACGGAAGTGTCTGGGCGAGCGGGTCCAACACCGACGGTCAACTCGGGGATGGTACAACAACACAACGAACCACACCCGTGCAGGTTCTGACTGGAGTAAGTTCGACGGCGGGGGGGTATAGTCACAGTTTATTTTTGAAGAATGACGGGACCGTGTGGGCGAGTGGGAGCAATACGTCAGGCCAGCTTGGGGACGGAACCACCGTGAATAAAAGTGGTCCCGTGCAGGTGATCAGTGGAGTGCATGCGATTGCGTGTGGGAATTATCATAGTTTATTTTTGAAGATTGATGGAAGTGTTTGGGCGAGCGGGGGAAATAACGGCTCCCATGGGGACGGCACGACGACCAATAAGAGCACACCCGCGCAGGTGATGAGTGGGGTGAGTGCAGTTGCCTGTGGGTCCGATTACAGCGTTTTTGTAAAGAGCGATGGGAG
>JBILLC010000126.1:0-6185 GCA_044376275.1 Chthoniobacteraceae bacterium
GGCAACTTGGGCGCATCGTTGACGACATTGTTTTGTTTGGGACCAAGAAATTGCCTCCACGAATCTGCAGCATCGGCCGGACGTAACCCAAGCTGCGCGATCAAAGTGAGAAAAAACAACGAACGGGAGTAAAAGACAGCCGGATTCATAGGGTGGCGTTTGCACTAGCTACAATCCTGATTACCGCAGCGTCTTAGCTAGATCAAGCCAACCGGGCGGCACTTTCGCGTCATAAGTCAAACGCCACCGCAAAAGCCATCCGCACCCGCTGGCCCCGCCGTCGGATTCCAACAGCGCGTCAACTGTCTGCACACATCTCGGGTTTAATTCACCGTGCTGGAAACAATCCACCCTCACCTTCAAACCCGATTCGGGACGAATGATGTCCATCTCATCGCAGAAGCGCCTACTGGTCATTCCCTCGAAAAACCAGAGGAAACGGCCTTTCATTTCGCGTGCACGGATCCACCTATTGCCCCATCTCACATTGTTTTTTATATTTTGCTTATTATCAGCTAGCTTCGCGGGAGCTGGGGATAGTGGGAGTTTCAAACGCGTCACTCTTTCTTCCGGAGAGCTTTGGCTGGCAGCAATCGCCGCGAGTTGCGGAATTTTAGCTGCACTCAACCATTCGTCCAAAAGGCAGAAGTTGTCCGCGAGGAGCGCCTCGTCACGAACCACGAACCCGCCGGAATCGGCATCGGCAGCCTCGACGGAGGCATTGCGTCACGCCAAAGAGGCCGCAGAGGCCGCAAATCGGGCGAAAGATGACTTCATCGCCTCACTATCACATGAATTGCGAAGCCCTTTAAATCCGGTTCTCTTGCTGGCGAGTGAATACGCAAGATCGCCCGGACTACCCGCCCAGATGCGGGAGGATTTTCAAATCATCCTCAAAAACGTACGTCTACAAGCGCGGCTGATCGACGATCTTCTGGATCTCACTCGGATCGAACGGGGCGGCATTTCCATCAGTGCCAGAGTACTGGATTTGGCGGTTGTCCTGAAGGAAATTTGCGAAAGCCTGAAAGGCGAAGCCGAAGAAAAGCACATCATCATCGAATTGCATCTGCCCGAGCAATGCTGCGCAGTGCGCGGAGACAGCGTCCGCCTACAACAAATATTCGGAAACATTTTAAGAAACGCGATTAAGTTTTCGCAGCCCCATTCGCAGATCTGGGTGAACCTTGTGGCGTCCGCATGCAGCGCCCGAGTCAGCATATCCGACCACGGCTTCGGGATCCGCCAGTCTGATCTGAAGCGGATTTTTGAGCCTTTCACACAAGGACCTCGCGTCGATGCGAACGCTGCAGGGCAAGGCCTTGGGCTTGGATTAAGCATTGCGCAACGGCTTGTGGAAAGGCACCGGGGAAGCATCATCGCTGAAAGCAGCGGCCTCGGAAAGGGAGCCACCTTCCACGTTGATCTGCCTCTGGAGGCAAGAGCACTGGAATCAACCAGCGCGGGTCTTAGCGAACCCGCGAATTGCACTTCACCCCCATCCATTCGAATCCTTCTTGTGGACGACCACGAGGCAACCCTCAACGTGTTAGCGAGAATGACCCGGAAACTAGGATATGAGGTGCTCGTGGCGGCTGATATCCGGGCGGCAGCCGAGATTCTTTTCGAAACCGAAGTAGATGTTCTGGTATCCGACTTGGGGTTGCCGGACGGAGATGGGACGGAGCTTGCAATGCGCTGGAAACCCCGAATCAAATTTGGAGCCATAGCGCTGAGCGGATTTGGAATGGAGTCCGACGTGCTCCGCAGCCGTGAAGGCGGGTTCAAGTATCATCTCACAAAGCCGGTGGAGTTTGAACGACTGGCGCAGGTGATTCGGAGCGTCTGCGCGGGAGATTCCTCGGCACCACTGGTCTAGGCCCGCCCAGTGGCATCGACTTCCGGCCCGCACCCTGCGCGCCCGCGGGTCGGCGCCAGTCGGTTGCCTACCGAATCACCAAAGGTCATCTCTTGGGACGGGAATCCCGGTGAGGACTGCCCTGCGGCCTGCGGATGTATGGCAATCGCTTAGCGTTTTGGGCCCTCTCCTCATGCGGATTCGGCTGCGCCGCTTCGGGGAAACCTCCACGGCGCCCTGCCGCATCAAATCGTACAATGCAAACTTGTAGAACTATTTAAAAGCACGCCTTTGCTTTGCCAGCCGATTTCAAGCACCTCAGGCGGCGATTGCATCTGGCAATACTTGGATTCTTCGGGTAAGTCTCTGGGTTCCACCACCCCAATATGAAGCCTCGCCGGATACCCCTAGCGCTCGTCGCCTTGGCGTTAGCCCTGTTTTTTGACCCGCGGGCGAACGCTCAGTTTCCGAACGGTCGCAGTGACGCACCAAAGGCCCCCCTTCAAATCGAGTCGAGAACGGAGGTTCAGCGCATTGGGAATCTTGCCGTCGCAAAAGGGGATGTGGTCATTAGCGTTGGCGATACGACCATCTACTGCGATTACGCTCAATACGATCAAGAGACGCGTGATGTGATGGTCTCGGGGGACGTTCGCATTTTCCGCGGCGGAAAAATTTTCGCAGGCGACCGGGCGATCTATAACTTGGAATCCAAGAAGCTGACAGGCTCGGACTTCCGCGCAGCCTCGGGCCCCCTGATGGCCCACGCACATGGGATCGCCGCCGCGGGTAAAGATGCGATTGAAATCGCGGGAGCAACCCTCACCGCAGACGACTCCCCAGACCCTGGACTTCATATCAAAGCGAGGAAAGTACGCTTTTTTCACAACGATCATACCGAGTACGAGGACGTCACAGTGTATGTTGGGAGAACACCAATTTTCTGGGTTCCCTACCTCTACCAACCCTCAAAACTTGATCAGAGCTTCTCAATCTCGCCGGGCTCACGGTCGGCTTGGGGACCGTTTTTGCTGACACGCACCTTGTTCTCCATGGGCACTGAAACGGTGGGAGCCGCACGGATCGATTACCTGGCCAAACGCGGGGTCGCGATCGGATTGGATGCGGACCGGAAATCTCAAGACCTTGGATCCTGGAGCAGACTGCGAAGCTACTACCTCAACGACTCGAGTCCCACACCTAGGCCCTTGAGTGACACCACGCGTGAAACCACTCCTGTCGGATCAAATCGCTACAGGTTGTCTTTGCAGGACCGCAGCTTTATTTCCGACACAATCTACACCAGCCTGAACATCAACAAGCTCAGCGACATTAACTACCTCGAAGATTTTGCCCCCGGTGAACTCCGTCACGACCCGAACCCGGATACCGTTATAAACATCAGTTTCGGAAACAATTCAACGAGGACTTTGAGGGTTCTGGAAAAACTCCGGAGCTCGCGCTGGATGTCGGCCGGCAGCCGTTCATGGGGACTGGATTGTTTTACGAAAGTGAGAGCAGCGTTGCGCAGCTCAGCAGGAAATACCTTCGAAATGTACCCACCAACCCTTACGACTACCTAACGCATGAGACACTCAGGGCGGACACCTTTCATCAGTGGACGTATCCGAAGATGCTTGCAGGAATAGTGTCCGTTGTGCCGCGCGCGGGGATACGCGCAACACACTATGGCGAGAGCAGAGGAGTGCAGGGAGGAGTCCCCGGCGCACCTGGTGGTTCTGGAGGCGATGGACTGAACCGGATCGCCACTAATTTGGGAGTGGAGGCTTCGATGAAGTTCTCCAGAACTTTCGATTCTGTGGAAAGTAGAAGATGGGGCTTGGACGGGCTTAAGCACATCGTGCAACCGTTCGCAAACCTCTCGATAGTGAGCTCGAGTCAGGATGCTTCAAAAATCATCCCCATCGACTCGCTCAACAGCGCCACGACACTTCCTCAGATCGACTTCCCGCAATTCAACGCACTTGACTCGATCACTGACTGGAAAATCCTGCGCTTGGGGGTCCGCAACCGTCTATTGACGCGACGGGATGACGAAACTTTCAGCTGGCTTGAGATGGAAACATTTTTCGACAACCGGATTCAGCGGCCGCAGATTGATAGTTTTGGGAGCTTGGATCCGGGTACATTCTCGAACCTATTTAACCGTATAAGATGGAATCCGCTGCCATGGATGAACATCAATCTCAACACCCAGACTCCGGTTCTTGATGATGGCTTCTCAGAGTTAAATCTCGACTCCACCTTCCAGCCTACACGGGACCTCACCTTCTCTTTCGGAAACCGTCACATCTCTGGCGTAGCAGCCTCAAATCTTCCAGCCGCCACGACCGTAATTCGAAATAACCTGCAATTTCAGGATTCAGATCAGCTTTACGGCTCCGCACGGCTCCGCATCAACGACGACTGGGCAATCAGCGCGCAGGAAAATTTTGAGCTCCGCACACGGCAGCCATTGTACCAGAGATACAGCATCGACCGCAGCCTCCGTTCATGGATCGCATCACTCACTCTGCTCGTTTTTGAGCGAAATTCCCAAAGCGATGTCTCGGTTCTTTTTACTCTCTCACTAAAAGATCTTCCCCAAGTACGCCTTCCCTTGATTTTCGACCCGAGCGCCTCGGCAAGCTCCAGCAACGTTAAAAATCAATAATCCAGAGGCGCTTCAACGCCCTGGCGAGGGATGGATCGCGTCGCCCGCTTGATGCCTCCACTCAGTCCCGTGCATTTCGATTCTTTTCTAAACATGAACAATCAAACCTCCCTGGATGAGTCTCTATACGCAGTGATTCTTGCGGGCGGATTCGGTGAAAGATTCTGGCCCCTCAGTCGCCAAGCCAGGCCAAAGCATCACCTCGCCCTTTTCTCAAAGAGCTCCCTTCTGGAGACGACCCTCGAAAGATTGGCTGGCCTCGTCCTGCCCAAAAACACGCTCGTTCTGACTTCCGCATCCCAAGCGGATGCGATTCGCAAGCTCGTGCCAACCCTGCCTTGCGGAAACATCATCGTGGAACCAGACCGCCGCGACACCGCTGCAGCGATGGCCCTTGCTGCAGCAATCGTTGCGAGACAAAATCCGGCAGCCACAGCCGTTGTACTGCCCTCCGACCATCACATTCCCGACCCCGCGGCGTTCCGCGCCACACTTTCAAAGGCCGTGCACGCAGCCCGCGCGTTTAGTCAAATCGTGACAATCGCCATCCCACCCACCTTCGCTTGTACAGCGTTCGGATATCTCGAGCTGGGACAAACGGTTTCGGCTCAGTCCCCCGCGAAACAACTCTTGAAATTTCACGAAAAACCCGACTCCCAGACTGCCCAGGGCTACTTAGAGCAAGGAAATTTTCGTTGGAACGCCGGAATGTTTGTCTGGGATGTCAAATCAATGCGAGCTGCGCTCCAACACGCCTCACCGGTGCTTTCTGAATTTGCCGAGTCAATGATCAGGACCAACGATCCGGACGCTTTCGTTGCATCCCATTTTGCCTCCCTACCAAAACTTTCATTCGACCGCGCAATCATGGAGAAAATCCCGTCCGCGCTTGCGCTCGAGGCTGAATTTAAATGGGACGACCTTGGCGGATGGCCGGCAACCGGTCAGTACCTCCCACAAGACTCGAGCTCGAATGCAAGCAACATTCCGCTTCACCAGATTGATGCATCGGGAAACGTTGTTTTTTCCACCAACCCAGCGCAGCAGGTTGCACTACTTGGCGTATCGGATCTGATAGTGGTCAACACAGGTGACGCCATTTTAGTGTGCCCAAAAGACCAATCAGAACGGCTCAGAGAAGTGGTCAGCATCCTGCCCGACGACTTGAAATAGCCCTACTGAAGGCGTTCACTTTGTTGGAACGCATCCCGGTATTCTCGGGGACTGCAACCGTGTCGTTTTCGGAAGTGACGGTTGAAACTCGATAGAGTCATGAACCCGCTCTCAAACGCGGTCGCAGCGATGCTCTCTTCGCCTGCGCGCAGCATCGACGCGGCGTGATCCAGACGCAGTTGCACGAGAAAATCCCAAAGCCCCCCTCCCGTCGCTTTTACAAAAAAACGACTGCAAGCAGATGAACTCATCGACACTGCCTCAGCGATTTGAGCCAAACTGATAGACTCCCGAAAATGCTGCGTCAGAAACGCATAAACCCGCCCCAACCTCGTCTGTGCGCCCTGCCCCGCAGGCCTCTCGTAGGAATGACCGGCAATCGGACGACTTCGCGCACCCGCAAGCACCTGAAGCAACCCGACCAACTCAAGTAACGCATCGAACGGCTCGCTCCCTGTCATTCGTTGCAAGCGCCGGCAG
>JBILLC010000127.1:0-6137 GCA_044376275.1 Chthoniobacteraceae bacterium
AAGTAAGAATGGAATATCATCTCCAATACTAATCAACCCACGCGCGCCCCTGCGCTGTTCAAATTTCAGTGCTTTTCTCTGCCCGAGAGCTGGGAAGGGTGTTTTAGCGTCCCAAGATGCGAAGAGAGGATGCTGCGGCTCGAGTAGCTTTGACTGTACACGACCAATCGGAAAGCTGACTTGCTCAAGAATTTTTCCGGGCATCCATTCCACTCGATCCCAAGCCTGGGCACTCATCGAATCACTGGCAAAAACAGCGACAGTACCACCCGCCTCCAAATACTTCGCAATTCGAACCACAGCGCGGTCAGAAAGCGAAGGAACTCCGAGCACAAACACCGCAGAATATGGGTCGATGTTTAAGTCATCAATCTCACTAGGAGCAACTGTCTTCACTGTCGCCCCAGTTGTGCCGGCTGCAAAAGCCTTTCTAAGAAAGAAGCCCGTTCGCACTTTTTCTGGCCCCTCACCTGCTTCTACGCATAGCACCTTTGCTGGCTGCGCCATCGACAATGCGAAATACCGTTTATCGTCCATCGTGATACGGTCCCCCGACAGACTGACCACACCTGTTAAAGCAGGCCCCGCTGCTCCGCTCGGGACCTGAAATTCAAAAGGAATCGATATACTCTGCCCGGCGTCAGCCTCGACTGCGCGATCCGCCAACACTTCGTCACCGACACGCACCTCCAAGAGTTGCTCCACTCGAGCTTCAGAAAAATTCGCTACAGAAGCCATTCCCCGAACCACACTGCCCGGAGAGACAAACATCGAGCTAAACTCAACACCCAGCAGCGCAATGTTTGCGCCCTGTGTTGCGTCCGTGTGAGCCACTATCAACTCAATATCCGCATTCTTCCAATCCGCATTGATGACAGCCTCAGGATCAAACTTCCAACTGCGCGGCTGACTATCAGTGAAGATGAAAACCTGACGTTTCCCATTATCACGCCTACTTACGGCTTGGAGCGCGGCCCGCATCGCTGCCGAAAAGCTGGAAGCACCTTCCGTAATCTGAACCGAATCCAAAGCTCTTCGGGCAACCTCAATTTCAACCGTCGGCTCAGGAATAAAACCTCGCGCGCGGTCAGTGGCGCCGATGATCGCAACTGAGTCCCCGGGCTTGCACTGGTCAAGCACCGCCCCCGCCATTTCCTTTGCAACATCCAGTCTCGTTTTATCCCCAATGCGATAAGACATCGAATATGACTGATCGATGACAAAGGCAATCACTCGGGGCACCTGGCCACCAGCAAATTTTGCGGCAAGACCCGAAAGCACAGGGCGCGCGGCAGCCAATGCGAAAAGCCCCAACACGCCACAGCGCAAAAGCAGCAAAAGCAAGTTTTCAACCCGAGCACTACGAACCGTCTTCGCAGAGATTTTTTTTAAAAAGCGGAGTGTGCTAAACGGCATGTCAACTACCCGCCTTTTTTGAAGCAGATGGATGAGAATGGGCACGATCATCGCAAAGAGCCCAGCCAGCATTTTAAAGGAAAGAAAACTCATCGCTTATCTCCCCGAGATTTCTGGAAAGGCACTCGTCATAAAGCCATTTTTCTGCGGTCCAACAAGTACTGCTGAATAAAGCTATCGAACGCCTCGGCGGTTGAGGCAAGCCGGTAGTAAACGTTCATCACCCCACATCGCTCCTGGATTCCGTCAACGAACCCCTGCATCTCCGCTTTGTACGCAGCGCGCGCGTGAGCCGGGTCCAGCTCAAGCTTTTCACCAGTCTCCATATCAACGAACTGAGCAAGTGAATTGAGGGAAAGATCGAGTTCGACCGGATCAACGATTTGCAAAAGGACCACGTCATTCATCCGCTTTCGAAAATGAGCGATGGCACTGAAGATACCCTCAGGATCATCAAAGCAATCGCTCATGATAATGATCAATCCTCTACGGGAAAGCTGCTCCGCCATTGAGTGCAGAGCGAGACCGGTATCAGTCCCATCCTGCGCTGAATTTGCCGCGAGCCTATCCAGAATCAACCGAAGATGACGTGCTCCATTTTTGCAAGGCAGACGGTCCCTCACCTGCTTGTCGTATATTGTTAGCCCGACCGAATCCTGCTGCTTGGTGACCAAGTAGGCGAGGGATGCCGCAAGTCGCGCCGCATATTCATACTTGCTAGCTCGCCCGCCGTATTGGAATGCCATCGAGGCAGAGGCATCGATGAGCAGATGCACACGAAGGCTCGTCTCCTCCTCAAACTGACGGATATAATACTTCTCGGTGCGGGCAAAAACCTTCCAATCCAGATGCCTGAGGTTGTCACCTTTGACGTATTCCCTTCGATCTGCAAATTCAACGCTCTGACCTTTTAAGGGACTTTTGTGACCGCCGGACTGGGATCCCTCCGAAACGTAACGAGACCGCAGCGCGAGGCTCTCGAGTTTGCGCATCGATTCGGCAGTTAAAAACTCAGAGATACTTGCCATGGCTTATCTGAAAGTTACCGGAACGAACCCTTCGGTGTTGGAAAGCAACGCGCCTTCTCGAGACAACCATAATACCCAGTACGATCCGAAGCGGTCACCAACCTGCTTGAAAGCGCGCGATGGCTGTGGATTCTTAAGGTCGATCTGCAGCGAAATTACAGTTGCGATTGCCGAATATGCGAGCGTCGCGCCCTGCGGAGGCTGCGGGAACTCGCGAGTGGCTTCCTCCATTGGCGATAGCCTTGGATACCTCTGCGGTCCCATGGCATATCGCTGCCCCACCAACTGCGGAGACCTTGAGGGCGCCGTGACAGCGTAAGCCCAAGCGTCGCCCCAAGGATCTCTTCTTACGGCCTCGGGAAGTTGAGTGATCACTGCGTTTACCGAATCTGGGAAACACCCCTTTTTGCGGTAAACCTCCCGCAGAGCTGCGTCCACATCAAGAATCCGAGCCCGAGCTTCCCATGCGAGGGCAAGTTCTCTCAGGGCGGCAGGAGTGCCTTTTTCAGCCTTTGTATCAGTGAAACGCGACAACTGCGGGCGCCAATCCTCCCTTTTCTCGGCTGATCGTATCTTGAAAAGAATCCGCTCAAAATCGAGCGCAGGAGCAATATCGAGAGGTAAGCCAGGGACATCCGCTGGCGGACCATTCTTAGAATTAAAAGCAGAAAAGAACGCTGGCGCCGCATCTCCCATCAGGGGACAAAACGCAGTTGTGAAAACTGCCAGTGTCAGAAATCGAGGGGCACCCATGTCTAGTGAGTCAGAGAATAAAAAAGAACATTCACTCCGAGAGCCGTCGCATCCTGAGGCTCGTACCCGATTGCGAACGGGGCATCTGCTTTCTCCCATCCAGCGCTCAAATCAAACGGTGTATAAATGACACCAAGCGTTCCGTTGACCTCCACTCCATAAAGTTCCGGATTTTGTTGAACTCGATTTCCGCGCGCCTGAGCGAGTGTCGGGCGCGCTCGCACTGTTTGAATCACACGTGGGAGTCTGAAGATGTCGTGTCCCTGAGGGATAGCCATGAGAGGCTTTTGCGGCAGAATCTTGCCCATCTCCTGACGGAACGCCTTGTCAAAGCTGATTCTGCCCTCAGCCGCTTCAACAAAAAGAATACCGCCATTGCTTAAGTAACGTCGTAAATTCAGACGCTCTTCATCAGAGAGGACAAACTCTGAAGTCCCTGACAAATACAAGAATGGCAGCTCAAAAATCTCCGCATCCTTGAGGGACACATCACGGATCATAAAAGTCACCTTGGTGCCCGTCTCTGCTGCAAGCTGGCTCAGGAGCATTGGCATTCCCGAGGACCGACCACGCCATGCGCCATTGTATCGAACTTGGCCGACACGGAACTTGCCAACAGACTGCACCTCTGTGTCTGAAAGGGAGACACTCTTGCCAACTGACTTGCCTGCCTCACGCAAAGCGGTGACGTAAGCTACAATGTTGGTTCCAAGTTTTCTGGCATCCTCACTCTCGTACCCCCAACTTTCGTGAGCATTAGCCTCCCAGCCCAGTGCAAAGTCCCAGCGCGAAAGAATGATAGCGGTGCGGTTGTCCACATCGACTCCCTCCAGAAACGGGAATGGATCAGTAATCAATCCGTCTTTCTTCATTCGATCGCGATACGCGACCTTCTCAATCCGATGATAACTTCGGAATACCGGATGATCCAAACGAAGTCGATAAAGCGGACGGTCTGGAAAAATCTGGCCAATTGCAACTTTCGCTGACTCGTATGAATCAGGATGTCCAACAAGGGAGTTGAATATAATGGTGCCGCCATTTTGCACGTACTCTCGAAGCCGCGCCGTTTCCTGGTCTGTCAGCGTAAATTTTTTATAGCCCGACCGGTAAAGCACCGGATTATCAGACGGCTTGGAGCTCACGGTAGAGAACGTTTTTTCGTCATTCACAAACGCCACATGCAGCTCTTCGCCGATGCTTTCCAACAGTCCTTTGAGATCATTTGGTGTTCTCGCCCAATCCTCGACATCAGCGCTCTGGATTCGGGTAATCATGACGGGAGGCCCAACGGGCGGCAGCACCTGCTGGCCACGGCGCGGGTGAACCACCTTGGGTTGACTCATGATCACTGAAGGCACCACGGGATCTTCCGGTGTCCCCGGAGAAGCCACTTTAATATCTGGGGAAAGAGGCGGCGGCTCAGGGGGCTTTGGAGCGGCACCCGCACTCAATGCGACCGCAGCGAGCATCGCACAGATTCTGGACGGTAATGCTGTAAGCCTGAAAAATCTCATAGGGGGGATTGAAGCGACGCTCAGCTGAAATATGAGACTTAATTGCGAGAGGAGCGACCCATTTTTCCCGTTCCGAAAAACGCTGACCTAGAAGAAACGCGCCTAGAGCAAGTCCAAGTAATGGGCCCGCGCAACCGATTCACAGGCGGCGTATATCTCCTGTGCGGGATCCATTAAAGAGACCTCATCAATCAATCTTCTACACACAGCGAGATCCAAACTCTGCACTGCACGCTTTACTCTTGGAACCATAGCCGATCCTGCGCTCAACTCAGACACCCCAAGCCCAAGAAGGAGTGGCGTCAAAACAACCTCTCCCGCCATCTCACCGCATACCCCAACCCAAATTCCATTCGCTCGGGCAGACTCCACCGTCGTACGAATCAACCTCAGTATCGCCGGATGTGTTGGCTGGTAAAGATGCGCAATCCTCGCATTCAATCGATCCACGGCGATTGTGTACTGGATGAGATCGTTTGTTCCAATCGAGAAAAAGTCGACTTCTCGAGCGATCAAGTCTGATGAAATGGCCGCGCTGGGAATCTCGATCATTGCTCCGACCTCGATGTCCTCGTTGAATGGTGTGTTCTCGCCTCTCAACTCTGATTTGCATTCCTCGAGGATCAGATTGGCACGCCTGACTTCTTCGACCCCAGAAATCATCGGGTACATCATCCTCACATTCCCGCTAGCGCTTGCTCGAAGAATCGCTCGGATCTGCGTTTTAAAAACGTCAATTTCCTCCAAACAATAACGGATCGCCCGCCACCCCAAAAAGGGATTCAGCTCCTCCGGTAGGTTCAGCGCACTCATCTGTTTATCTCCCCCAAGATCCAAGGTGCGAATGATCACGGGGGCTGGATTCAGGTTTTGAGCTACATTCCTGTAGGCCTCGTATTGCGCATCCTCAGAGGGCAACTCTGTGCAGTTGAGGTAGAAAAACTCTGTGCGAAAAAGACCAACCCCCTCAGCGCCGGACTCTTTGACAAGAGGCACGTCGTCAGGCATCTCAATATTTGCCGAAAGGACGATGTGCGTTCCATCGAGAGTTTTGCATTCAGTCTCACGCAAACTGCCGAGCTGCCGCTCCACTTGATTACGTTCGCTCTCGATGAGGGCATACTCCTTGAGCGTGGCTTCAGAGGGATTGCAGATGAGCATTCCCTTGTATCCATCCAAAAGCACGTAGTCGCCGGTGACTACTTCATCAGTGATATTGTGAAGGCCAACCACCCCTGGAATTTTGAGCGATCGTGCCATGATCGCGGTGTGAGAAGTGCGACTGCCAATTTCCATCCCCATTCCCAGCACAAGATCCCTGTCAAACTGAGCGGTGTCGCTGGGGGTGAGATTGTGCGCAATGATCACGTGAGGTTCCGTCACGCGGGATTCCAAGTCCTGCTGCCTTCCAAGAAGGTTGTGC